>NZ_JBFUHM010000009.1:0-128378 GCF_056402395.1 Peribacillus sp. P4_B1 | reverse complement strand
TTCGCCTTTTTCCGAGCCAATGCTGCAGCCTTCGCCTTGGCCGCTGCCGCCGCCTTTTGCTTCGCTATATCCGTTTCGMCCTCCGGCTTTTCTGCACTTTCAGCTTTCGCCTTTTTCCGAGCCAATGCTGCAGCCTTCGCCTTGGCTGCTGCCGCCGCCTTTTGCTTCGCTATATCCGTTTCGACTTCCGGCTTTTCTGCCGCTTCCCCCTTCGCCTGTTTTCGGGCTAACGCTACAGCCTTCGCCTTGGCCGCTGCCGCTGCCTTTTGTTTCACTAAGTCTTCCTTCTCACTCATCTATATCACCCGCTTTCCGGTTTTTGCCTCGTAACGGATTTTTTCTTTTAATTTATTGATTCCATAAATAAGTGCAGCTGGGTTTGGGGGACACCCCGGTATATATACATCAACAGGTACAATTTGATCTACTCCTTTGACCACAGAGTATGAGTTCACATATGGCCCTCCCGCAGTTGCACAGGATCCCATTGCAATGACCCATTTCGGTTCTGGCATTTGGTCGTATAATCTACTTATTATTGGAGCCATTTTTTTCGTTACCGTTCCTGAGACAATCATGACATCCGATTGTCTCGGTGATGTCCGAAAAAATGAACCAAAACGGTCCAAATCATAATGAGAGGAACCTACACCCATCATTTCAATTGCACAGCAAGCTAAACCGAAAGTCATTGGCCAGAGCGAGTTACTTCTAGCCCAGCCTTTTATTTGTTCAAGTGTGGATAAAAAAATACTGTGACGCATTTCTTCCATTTCTTTAGCGGTAAGTTCATCTAACTTCAATTCCACTTTAACACCTTCTTTTTCCAAGCGTAGATTAGCCCTAGCATAAGGATAAGGACAAAAAATAGCATTTCAATCAGCGCAAACAGCCCAAGTTCATCGTAGGCAACCGCCCATGGATAGAGAAAAACCGTTTCTACGTCAAATATGACGAACATCAATCCGAATAGATAATACCTGACATTGAATTGAACCCTTGAATCATGAAAAGGCTCGATTCCACTTTCATAAGTCGTATGCTTCATATCTGTAGGTTTATAAGGTCTTAGCAGTCTACCAAGAAATAATGCGATTACAGGTAATAGAATCCCAAGACAAAGAAAAACAAATACAATTAAATAGTTATTTTGGTAAATATGCAGCTGTCCCATGTTCATCTCCCTTTATGGATAAATCATGATAAATGTGCATTAAAAATTTGCTTGTCTTCTTTTTTGTTGGATACCATTTTTAAATATTATGCAGGGTAACATTCTTTTAGAAGCAAAGTGACAAGGAGGGGTATGAAGCAATTGATGTAAGCGTATACATTATATCATCAAGACAATCTAATGTCGACGACCGTAAGGATTAATATGGTAAAAAAACTATATTCCATAATTCGATTTTTATGTCGAATGATCAACAGTTTTTTCCTAATTACGACGTTCAATGACAAAAATCCTCAAAACCATTTGGGTAAATAAAAAAACACCTGATTTTACCACGAATGGTTCAATCAGATGTTTTCATCATTTAAAGTTATCGCATTTCTGCAATTTGGATCCGGTTGATGGCACGTTTAAGCGCTAAATCAGCTCTTTTGGCGTCATTTGATCCATCATTGTTCTGCAATCTTTGTTCAGCACGAGCTTTTGCTTCTTGAGCACGTGCAAGATCGATAGTTTCAGCTCTTTCAGCAGATTGAGCTAAAATGGTTACCACATCAGGGCGAACTTCTAAGAAGCCACCATTTACAGCTACATAGTCTGTGTTGCTTCCATTTTTAAGACGGACAGCACCAATGGTAAGTGGGGCTACAGTTGGAATGTGTCCAGCCATAATTCCCAGCTCACCGCTTTTAGCTTTAGTGCTTACCATTTCAACTTCTGCATCATATACTGGGCCATCGGGAGTAACAACATTGACTTTAATGGTCTTCATTTCATTCCCTCCTAGGTCCCTTTAATTAAGCCATTTCTTTTGCTTTAGCAATAACTTCTTCGATGCGGCCAACTAGACGGAAAGCATCTTCAGGAAGTTCGTCATATTTTCCAGCTAGGATATCTTTGAATCCTTGGACTGTTTCTTTAACTGGTACATAAGATCCTTTTTGACCAGTGAATTGTTCAGCCACGTGGAAGTTTTGTGACAAGAAGTTTTGAATTCTACGAGCACGGGCAACGATTACTTTTTCGTCTTCGCTTAATTCGTCCATACCCAAGATGGCAATGATATCTTGTAATTCTTTATACTTCTGTAAAGTCGATTGAACTTGACGAGCCACTTTATAGTGCTCAGCTCCAACGATTTCTGGGCTAAGAGCACGAGAAGATGACGCCAATGGATCAACTGCAGGGTAAATACCCATCTCAGAAAGTTTACGCTCAAGGTTTGTTGTTGCATCTAAGTGAGCGAAAGTTGTAGCTGGAGCCGGATCCGTATAGTCATCGGCAGGTACATAGATCGCTTGAATGGATGTAACTGAACCTTTATTAGTTGAAGTGATACGTTCTTGTAATTGACCCATTTCTGTAGCAAGCGTTGGTTGGTAACCTACCGCTGAAGGCATACGGCCTAGTAGGGCAGAAACCTCAGAACCTGCTTGTGTGAAACGGAAAATGTTATCGATGAAGAAAAGAACGTCTTGTCCTTGTTCATCACGGAAATATTCAGCCATTGTCAAACCGCTTAGAGCTACACGCATACGTGCGCCTGGTGGCTCGTTCATTTGTCCGAATACCATCGCTGTTTTCTTAATAACACCAGAATCAGTCATCTCGTAGAATAGGTCATTACCTTCACGAGTACGCTCACCTACACCAGCGAATACCGAGATACCGCCGTGCTCTTGTGCGATGTTATTAATAAGTTCTTGGATAAGTACAGTTTTACCAACACCGGCACCACCGAAAAGACCGATTTTACCACCTTTGATGTAAGGTGCAAGTAAATCTACTACTTTAATACCCGTTTCAAGAATTTCAACGGATGTTGATAATTCTTCGAATGTTGGTGCTTGTCTGTGAATTGGATCACGACGCACCTCTGCTGTAAGTGGTTCAAATAAGTCAATGTTTTCCCCTAATACGTTGAAAACACGACCTAGAGTAACTTCACCTACAGGAACAGAAATTGGAGCTCCTGTATCAACAGTCTCTGCACCACGGGTTAAACCATCAGTGGAAGACATTGCTACAGTACGAACTGTATTATCACCTAGTTGAAGGGCTACTTCAAGAGTTAGTCCTGTACCAGACGCTGTATTTTCGATTCTTAACGCGTTATAGATCTTAGGAAGTTGTCCGTCTTCGAATTTCACGTCAACAACCGGACCCATAACTTGAGTAACGCGTCCTATATTCATCGTTTTCCCTCCTAACGTTGCTTATAACGACTATCGAGTTTATGGAACGGCCAAGCTTCGTTCGGGCCGACCGTCCCCTTTAATGATTTTATTCTAAAGCTGCTGCACCGCCGACAATCTCTGTAATTTCTTGAGTAATAGCTGCCTGACGTGCACGGTTATATTGTAATGAAAGTGAATCGATCAATTCTTTTGCATTATCGGTTGCATTTTTCATTGCAGTCATACGTGCAGAGTGCTCACTTGCTTTACCATCTAACAAAGCACCATAAATCAAACTTTCTGCGTACTGAGGTAATAATACCTCAAGAATTTCTTCTGCATTCGGTTCAAATTCATAAGAAGTCAATGTAGCATTGGAAGTATTGAAGTCAGCTAACGGAAGGACTTGCTTTTCCGTTACATCCTGCTGGATTGGACTGACATAATGGTTATAGTACATATAAAGCTCATCACACAGTTCATTCAGATATAAATTCACTGTAGATTTAGCAAGGGCGCTGATGTCAGCGAAAGACGGCTGATCAGGAATCCCAGTTACCTCAAGCTCTACGTGCATGTTACGGCTGACAAAGAAATCACGGCCAACCCTTCCGATTGCGATAATGACGAACTCATCATTGGATTTATGGCGTTCAAGAATAGTTTTATGAACGTGGCGAAGGATACTACTATTGTAAGCCCCAGCCAATCCACGGTCAGATGTGATTACCAAGTAACCGGTTTTCTTAACTGGACGTGAAGTAAGCATTGGATGAGATGCATCCGTGCTTCCGTTCGCAATACTAGAAACCACTTCTTGAATTTTTTCCATATATGGAACATATGCTTTAGCATTAGCTTCTGCACGGTTCATTTTAGAAGCAGATACCATCTGCATCGCTTTTGTAATTTGACTCGTCTTTTTCGTTGAAGTAATCCGAGACTTAATATCGCGTAAAGAGGCCATTCATTCTCACCACCCTTTATAAATTAGTTAGACCTTATTATTCGGAAATAACGAAGTTCTTTTTGAATTCGTTAATTGCAGCAACGATAGCAGCGTCTTCAGGAAGACCTTTAGTTGTGCGAATGTGATCTAATAATTCTGGATGAGAACGATCTAGGAACACATAGTATTCTTCTTCAAAACGAAGGATATCCGATACAGGAATATCATCTAAATGACCTTTCGTCAATGCATAGAAAATCATGACTTGTTTTTCAACTTTGATCGGTTTGTTTAGATCTTGCTTAAGTACTTCAACTGTACGAGCACCACGGTTAAGTTTTGCTTGTGTTGCAGCATCAAGATCAGAACCGAATTGAGCGAATGCTTCCAATTCACGGTATGAAGCCAAGTCAAGACGTAATGTACCAGCAACTTTTTTCATCGCTTTAATTTGTGCAGATCCACCAACACGTGATACGGAAAGACCAGCGTTAATCGCAGGACGTACACCTGAGAAGAACAAATCGGATTGCAAGAAGATTTGTCCATCAGTGATGGAAATAACGTTTGTTGGAATGTAAGCAGAGATGTCTCCAGCTTGTGTTTCAACAAATGGAAGCGCAGTGATTGAACCGGCACCTAAAGTGTCATTCAATTTTGCTGCACGCTCAAGTAAACGGGAGTGCAAGTAGAATACATCCCCTGGGAATGCTTCACGGCCTGGAGGACGACGAAGTAGCAAGGAAAGTTCACGGTATGCAGATGCTTGTTTAGAAAGATCATCATAAACCACAAGAACGTGCTTGCCAGCGAACATGAACTCTTCACCCATAGTCACACCAGCATATGGAGCTAGGTATAAAAGTGGTGCCGGTTGGGAAGCTGATGCAGATACAACGATTGTGTAATCCAATGCACCATTTTTACGTAGTGTTTCAACTGTTCCACGAACCGTTGATTCTTTTTGACCGATAGCAACATAGATACAGATCATATCTTGGTCAGCTTGGTTAAGGATTGTATCGATCGCAACTGATGTTTTACCAGTTTGACGGTCACCAATGATTAACTCACGTTGCCCACGACCGATTGGAACTAATGCATCGATTGCTTTAATACCTGTTTGTAAAGGTTCATGAACAGATTTACGGTCCATTACACCTGTTGCAGGGCTTTCGATTGGACGAGTTTTTGTCGTAGCGATCGGACCAAGACCATCTAATGGTTGTCCAAGCGGATTCACGACACGTCCGATTAATTCTTCTCCAACTGGCACTTCCATGATTCTGCCAGTACGGCGAACTTCACTGCCTTCTTGAATGTCTCTGAATGGTCCAAGAATAACAACACCCACGTTATTTTGCTCAAGGTTTTGTGCTAATCCCATTGAACCATTGGAAAATTCTAAGAGCTCCCCAGACATTGCATTATCTAAACCATGAACGCGTGCGATACCATCACCAACAGTGATAACCGTACCTACATCGCTTACTTTAATTTCCGACTGATAGTTTTCAATCTGCTTTTTAATCAGCGCACTGATTTCTTCAGCTTTGATGCTCATGAATTTCACCCCTATCTGTGAATATTAACCTAATAGTTGTTTGCTAAGGCGATCTAACTTACCGCTAATCGTACCGTCATAAATGCGGTTACCGATTTGAAGTTTGATGCCGCCAATGATATTGCTATCCGTAATATTAGTAATCCGTAAATTCCGTTTGCCGATTTTTGCAGCGAAAGCTGAAGACACAGCTTTTGCTTCAGCTTCAGTTAAAGGATTAACTGTATAAACAGTCGCATCCGCAACTGAATTTTCTTCATTCGCAAGTTCAATGAACTCTTGTGCCATAGCAGTCACTTCATCTGTACGATGACGCTCCACCATTAACATTAAAGTGTTTTGAACGGAAGATGATAGACCTGCA
This sequence comes from Peribacillus sp. P4_B1, assembly GCF_056402395.1. Lineage (NCBI taxonomy): Bacteria > Bacillati > Bacillota > Bacilli > Caryophanales > Bacillaceae > Peribacillus > Peribacillus sp. P4_B1. The sequence goes on along the minus strand of NZ_JBFUHM010000009.1, from coordinate 122,150 downwards.
AATGCATTTGTCAATAATTGACGTTTTGCATCGCTTGTCATTTTAGGATGAGCCAAAAAACCTAAAAGCTCTTTATCTTTTGTAAAAACTTCATTCACTATGCGAAGCTCTTCTTCAAGTTGGTTAATGAGATTTTGCTCTTTCGCAATTTGGAAAAGAGCTACAGCATAACGTCCTGCTACAGTTATATCGCTCATTTACCTTCTCCTGCCTCTTGAATATATTCGTTTATTAGTTTTTCTTGATCAGCTGATGAAAGTTCTTTCTCAATCACTTTAGATGCGATCATGACAGATAGAGAAGCTACTTGCTCACGCAAGGCGGCAACTGCTTTTTCTCTCTCTTGAACGATTTCACGTTTTGCTGATTCTTTAACACGTTCAGCCTCTGCACGCGCTTGATTGATAATATCTTCACGTTGTGCTTCGCCTTGTTGTTTAGCATTTTCTATAAGTTGTCCCGCTTCAGTACGAGATTGTTTTACGATTTCACGCTGTTCTTCTAAATACTTCAGTGCTTCTTTTCTACTAACTTCAGCTGCTTCAATTTCATTTGCAACATGCTCTTCACGTTCTTTCATGATGCCCATTAGCGGACCCCATGCAAACTTCTTAAGCAACGCTAACAAAATGATAAAGATTAAAAGCTGGTATATGATATCCCCACCATTAAAGTGGATTGCTTGACCAAGAACAAAATTGCTTGTTAACACGCTCGGTTCACTCCCTTCATGAGATTCACTATTGAAGTTCTGTATTTTCAATTGACACTATCAGTGCCATAAATGTTCACTTTAACACAGAGCAATGGCGAAGGGTCTCCTTGGATCATCTTCGCCATTATTGAACTTTTTCAAGTTATCTTATTTACCTAAAACAATAAACGCGATAACTACCGCGATGATTGGTAGTGCCTCAACTAACGCAATACCGACGAACATTGTAGTTTGAAGCATACCACGAGCTTCTGGCTGACGAGCCATCCCTTCAATTGTACGCCCAACGATAAGACCATTACCAATACCCGCACCAAGTGCACCTAATCCAACTGCGATTGCAGCAGCTATAAGACCTAAAGAACCTGTCATGATAAATTTCCTCCTTGAAATGTTGTTTTATTTTTTTCATCAATATAATGTTCGAAATGAACAATTTTATAATTAATGGTCGTCACTTACTTTATGGGAAAGATAAACCATCGTTAACATAGTAAAAATAAATGCTTGAATCGAGCCAACAAAGACACTAAATCCTTCCCAAGCCATCATTGGAATAAAAGCAGTAACTGCACCTAAAGCGCTACTTGTTCCTAAACCAGCCAGTAAGGTTAGAAGTAACTCACCTGCATAAATATTTCCGTAAAGCCGCAATCCAAGGGTTAACGTATTGGAAAGCTCTTCAATAATCTTTAACGGAAACAAGAAACCCATTGGTTGGACATAAGTTTTGGCATAATTTTTCATACCTCTCATCTTGATACCATAATAATGAGTTAATCCCATTACCATAACTGCCAAGGTTAGAGTTATTGCCGGATCAGATGTAGGTGATTTCCACCAAAGTTCATGTCCTATTACAATCGAGAACGGCAATCCTAACATATTTGAAACAAATACGTACAAAATTAATGTCATTCCCAACATTAGGAACTGACCACCAGTACGCCAATCCATATTGCTGTTTATGATGTTTTTCACAAAATCCATTACCCATTCGATAAAGTTTTGGATTCCTGTTGGCTTCATCGCAAGTTTACGAGTTGCTGTAACAGCAATTATGAAGACAATGAGACTTGCGATAGTCATCATAAGCACATTAGCCAAATTGAAATATATTCCAGTCTCCATAAATTCCCACATAGGAGCTTCATGATTCAACAGTATTCACCTCTCTTCTTTACTTCCTACGTATGTTTTGCATAAAATAATCTATCATAATGACAAAATAAACCGTCATTAATCCCACAACCACACAGACCACTTGAAACTCATATGGATATCTCAATGCAATAATTGCAGCTAAACCCGCTACAGACATTCTAGTTAAACTACCAAGGGAGCGCGTTTTCTTACCTTCCGCAACCTCTTGAGAGAACTTTTTGTTTTTTTTGACCATTGACCAGAATATAAATAGGCTGAAGGCAGTACCAAGCAATAATCCTTGGAAGACTGAATCATATGGAGTGAATCCCACACCAAGTACATAAATACCCATTAAATACAACATGTATTTTAGTTGCCTATTGAACATTTTTTCCAATTCTAGCATTTTGTCATGTAATCTCCCTAGAAATATTGTAGAATCTGTGGTTAGCTAGATGAAGTTTCACGTAACTAGTCCAATTAAAAAGTCAATAATAAACTTCTTTTTGACACGTTATTTACGTATGAAACCCCTCTCATTCTATATCCTTTGTTAGCATACAATAGGCAAGAATCATTGTCAATGAGTGGTTAGTGAAATTTGTCACAGGTTTGTAATTATTAACGAATTGTTCACAAATTATCTTTTTTATACTATTGACAAGCGTTTTATTTTACTTATTGTCCCGAGTTCACTCAATAAGTAACGTCTTTTCTATCCGATCTTCCCTTCCGCCCTTCCTGGCAAAGATTATTGCTTTATACACTCCTTTAGGCGGCAAGTTCTTTTTCAACACTTCTTTTTTGATCAAACCGGAAGGTGCCGGTCTCGACCAATCCAAATATCCCACGAATTTCAAGCTATCTTCTTCATATAGGGCAACCCCGAATTCATCAGCCCCCCGGGGAAGGTACATTTCGTATCGATATGTGTCTTTCTGGTCTCCTTGGCCAAAATCAAAACCCATTACCCTTGGATAATCAGGTTCTTCTTTTACATATAAATAAGGAAGGGATATTCTTTTGGTTCCTTCCATTATAATAAGGTATCCATCAAAGACTCCTTTCCTCAGCTTGGCTGGGTTGACCTGCAGTCCCACTTTAATCGTTTTCTTTTCCTTTGGATTCAAAGTAAGGGATTTCGGCAATTCCCAAGTGAGTCCCGTCTCTTTTAATGGGACCATAAAAGAGTACTTCATCATGTTCTTTCCGGTATTTTCAATGACTATCGTTTCATGATGCTCTTCAATTCCATCTTTTTTTGTATACATCCCGAATGACAATGAACTTGGATTCAAGAGCGTATCCGCTTTTAGAGCCTCGTCGATCTGGATGCGCCCAGCCCCCTGTTCGTATGTATGATACAATTGTTTTCCAGATTTCCTCAATGGCTTGGAAGTACTCATCAACGCAGATTTCACTTGATCTGGAGTCCATTCCGGGTGTTTTTGCAGGATTAACGCGCATGCTCCTGCAACATGCGGCGCGGACATACTTGTTCCATCCAGGGACATATATCCTTTAGGAATGGTGCTTTCAATTTCCACTCCTGGTGCCAATACGTCAGGCTTTATTTCCCATGATACGGTTACCGGTCCCCTAGAGCTAAAATCAGCGAGCCTATCTTGTTCATTCTTATAAACAAATTGAACGGTTTTACTGTGATCTTGCTCCATAACTTGCTTAAGTTGCAACCCATCTCTTCTATTAATAGAAGCAGCTGGTATATTCATTTCTTTTTCCAAGGTTCCAGTAAAGGTCCCGCTCGTATTATTATAAACAATTACCCCTTTTGCACCTGCCTTTTCCGCATTGGATACTTTTTGCTGAAAAGTAAGTGTGCCTCGCTCCAACAACACAATCTTATCCTGAACATGCTTCAGGTCACTTTCATTTCCCAATCCCCCATATATGACATCCTCGGAAAATGTCAGGTTCCACTTTTTGGAGCCTTGAAACAAGGTTAAGTGAGATTGATACTTTTTCGAGCCAAGTCCGTAAACCATATATGGAACCCTTAAGGGGGGAGTCGATGCCCCAACGGAAATCGCTTTTTCTGCTGTTCCGGGTGATCCGACGGTCCAAACAGCCGGACCGGAATTCCCGTTTGATGTCACGGCAACGATCCCGCTTTCCACAACCTTATTCAAAGCAAGAGAAATAGGTAAATCAGGGCCATTGACGTTATTCCCCAGAGAGAGGTTCAATACATCCACATTATCCTTCATGGCCGACTCAATAGCAGTCAAGACTTGCTCTGTATCTCCTGCACCACCTGGTCCCAAAGCCCGATATGCATATATCTCCGCTTCTGGCGCGACTCCTTTCATTTTTCCATTGGCCGCAATGATACCTGCCACATGAGTTCCATGTAATGTATCCAGATCGCCTTGATTTTTGGTTTCCATCGGGTCCTCATCACCATCAACTAGATCCTTCCCTCCTTTATAAGCACGGTCTAAATCTGGGTGTGTATAATCAATTCCAGTATCGATGATTCCTACTTTTACCCCTTTCCCGGTGATTCGATGATTCTCCTTATCGAAGAACCCCCTCACCCTGCCTCCTCCTATGTATGGCACACTTTTATCCAACACGGCATGATACATGGATACTTCCGTTACAGTCTGAATTTCATTCTCCTTTTTGAGTTGTTCTATTTCATTCAGTTTCCCATGTAAAGAAAAACCATTCAGGGCAACCGAATAAACATTCCGCAATTGAAGGGAAGGATATTTTTCAATCAGTTTACTGATCTTTTTTTGCTGAAGTTCCCTATCCAAAGTGACAACTACCGTTACTTCCTTAGCTTCAGATATTTTTGGTAAAGGCGGCAGAGTGACGGACGCCAATCCCTTTTCATTTGAATAAATACATATAAAAACGAAAACAAACACTATGAACGTTTTCTTTCTCAACATAAGCACCCCCCTTAGCAGTTATCTTTTCTCAACAACCTTGGAGTATGCAAATAAAAAAGGAAAAGCCACGTGGCTTTTCCTTTTTTATGAATCAAATCTAGTTGGCGGTATATTTATTTGCTTAAAATAGTATCGGATGGCTTCAGCAATACGGGCCGAAGCATTTCCATCCCCATATGGATTTGAAGCCTTGGACATTTTTTCGTGTTCCCCTCGATTGGTGAGCAATTCATGTGCCATATTGAATATGGTTTGTTCATCAGTACCCGACAACCTTAAGGTTCCAGCTGCAATTCCCTCTGGGCGTTCAGTCGTATCCCTCAAAACAAGAACAGGTACACCTAGTGACGGTGCCTCTTCTTGGATTCCTCCAGAATCGGTCAAAATCAGATAAGCTCTTGAAGCGAAGTTATGGAAATCCAATACATCCAGCGGCTCGATTAAATGTACCCGTGGATCGTCCCCGAGAATTTCGTTTGCTAATTCTTGAACAAGAGGATTCAAATGGACTGGATAAACCACTTGAACGTCCTCATGCTCAGCAATGATTCTCTTGACGGCCCTAAAGATATTCCTCATGGGTTCCCCTAGATTTTCTCTGCGGTGGGCGGTAAGTAAAATGAGCCTGTCTTCTCCAAGTCCATTTAAAACCGGATGGGAATATGTGGACCGCACAGTCGTTTTTAAAGCATCTGTTGCCGTATTTCCCGTCACGAAGATATTGTCTTTCTTGTTTTCGTTCAGCAGATTCTCCTCCGCTTTTGAAGTCGGTGCAAAATGCAAATCCGCCATCGTACCGGTAAGCTGCCGATTCATCTCTTCCGGATAAGGGGAATACTTATTCCATGTGCGCAGCCCCGCTTCTACATGCCCAATGACGATCTGATTATAAAAAGCAGCCAGACTTGCGACAAACGTTGTGGTTGTATCACCGTGGACAAGAACAATATCGGGTTTAGCTTCCTTCATTACGGAATCAAGACCATTTAATGCTCTTGTTGTAATGTCAGCAAGCGTTTGCCTTTCCTTCATTATGTTCAAGTCATAATCCGGCTGAATGGAAAATAATTCGAGAACTTGATCTAACATTTGGCGATGCTGAGCCGTAACAGCAACGATCGGCTTGAAATATTCTGGGTGTTTTTGAAATTCGAGTACTAAGGGAGCCATTTTGACAGCTTCTGGTCTCGTCCCGAAAATTGTCATGACCTTTATCGGTTTGTTCATTCGTGACACCTCAGTTTCTTTCTTATTTTGTGCCGAATAAACGATCTCCTGCATCTCCAAGACCCGGAACGATATAACCATGTTCATTCAGTTTTTCGTCAAGTCCCGCAATATAAATATCAACATCAGGATGGGCTTCTTTTAGTGCTTCTACACCCTCTGGCGCTGCGATCAAACACATGAATTTAATGTTGACTGCACCGCGCTTTTTAATGGAATGGATCGCTTCGATGGCTGAACCGCCAGTTGCTAACATCGGGTCAACGACAATGCATTCTCTTTCTGCCAAATCACTTGGCATTTTCGCATAATATTCAACTGGTTTCAATGTTTCAGGATCACGGTAAAGTCCAACATGTCCAACCTTTGCAGCTGGAATCAGTTTAATGATTCCGTCCACCATCCCTATGCCTGCACGTAAAATCGGGACGATCCCCACTTTTTTACCAGAAAGCATTTTCACTTTCGCCGTGCTTACAGGTGTTTGGATTTCCACCTCTTCCAGTGGCATATCCCTTGTAATTTCAAATGCCATCAATGATGCAACTTCGTCCACTAGTTCGCGGAATTCTTTTGTTCCTGTATTTATATCACGTATATAGGCTAATTTGTGTTGAATTAACGGGTGATCGAAAACATAAACTTTTCCCATTCAGCATCTCTCCAATTCCATTGCTTATTTTTGCGCTTTTTTATGATTTCCCTAATTGAATAGAAAAATTGTCGTGTCTTTTATAATTCACTTCAACCTATTTTACAGAAAAATGTTTCAATCTTCAATAAAGGTTTAGATGTCAGACCTTTTTTGCTATTCGCACTATTCTAATATACTCACCTTCTTTAAAGTACAAAAAAACCACTCCCTTTAAAAGGGAGCGGCTCCGATATTACATTGAAGGATATAATTCAAATTTGCTCGTTAATGATTCAACGCGCTGTTTTGCTTCTTCAAGTTTAGCTTCGTCTTCATTATTTTTTAAAACAAGTCCGATGATTGAAGCTATTTCATCCATGTCTTCCAACCCGAAGCCACGCGATGTCACTGCAGCAGTCCCAATACGAATACCACTTGTAACGAATGGTTTTTCCGGATCATAAGGAATCGCATTTTTGTTAACTGTAATACCGATTTCATCCAAAACATGTTCTGCGATTTTTCCTGTTAATCCTGTTGAGCGCACATCAAGAAGAATCAAGTGATTGTCCGTTCCATCAGAAACAAGGGTGAATCCTTCTTTCTTCAAGCCTTCGCCCAAGCGTTTAGCATTATCGATGATTTGTTGTGCATACACTTTAAAATCATCTTGAAGCGCTTCGCCGAATGCAACAGCCTTAGCGGATATCACATGCATCAATGGCCCACCTTGAATACCAGGGAAAATGGATTTATCAATTTTCTTACCGAATTCTTCTTTACAGATGATCATTCCTCCGCGTGGTCCGCGAAGTGTTTTGTGAGTAGTTGTCGTTACAAAGTCTGCATAAGGAATTGGACTTTGATGCAATCCTGCTGCAACTAAACCTGCGATATGCGCCATATCGACCATTAAATAAGCTCCAACTTCATCTGCAATTTCACGGAATCGCTTGAAATCAATTTCACGTGGATATGCACTTGCACCAGCTACGATCAATTTCGGTTTATGCTGACGGGCTTTCTCCAATACATCATTGTAATCAATACGGTGATCTTGTTCGTCTACACCATATTCAACAAAATTGTAGTTAACACCACTGAAGTTAACTGGACTTCCATGTGTTAAGTGGCCGCCATGAGAAAGGTTCATCCCAAGCACTGTGTCGCCAGTTTGAAGTACTGTAAAGTAAACGGCCATATTAGCTTGAGCTCCAGAGTGAGGCTGTACGTTTACATACTCCCCGCCGAAAATTTCTTTTGCACGCTCACGTGCTAGATCTTCAACGATGTCAACATACTCACATCCGCCATAGTAACGTTTTCCAGGGTACCCTTCTGCATACTTATTAGTTAAGACCGACCCTTGCGCTTCCATAACAGCTTCACTTACGAAGTTCTCAGAAGCAATAAGCTCAATCTTACTTCTTTGACGCCCTAATTCCAGTTGAATAGCGTTAAACACTTGCTCATCTTGCTTAGCTAAACGATTCATTCCGTAATTCCTCCCCAAATTGTGCGTGATTCGCTTTTTAGTATTTATGTGCAACATGCCTTCTAAAAGACATGAAAAAGCCTTACATAGTTATTAGAAAATTCTACTCCATTTTAACATGTCTAATTTAGAAGTGATAGTCTAATTTTATCGAACATTAGATGTTTTTTTATTAAAAAATGTTCGTATTTAACAGTTAAATTAAGTTAAATAGCTCTTTTACCCTATATTTAATCAGCGAAAAAACCATTTTATTGGCACTAAAAATTTAAGGATTTTTTGTGAACATTATCTTAAGCTTTACACTTTCACTATCATTCTATACGAAAAACAGCATTCCCCACCCGAGAAATGCTGTCTAACTTTACCTATAAAGTACAACTCTTGTTTTCAATGAGGTCCTGATAAACGGCCCGTTCCCCGCCTATTAGTTTCGGGCGGGTTTTTGCCATGGTCACATGTGCATGTCCTATTTCTTTAATGGAAGATCGAACTGGAACCGCCACATGCTTTAAATGCATGCCAATGAAGGTATCCCCAATGTCTATCCCCGCTTCCGCTTTAATATGCTCAACGACGACAGCATCCTTCCATTGTTGATAGGCGAACGTTGCCATCGATCCACCAGCTGTTCTGACCGGCACAACCGAAACTTCTTCATAATCGTTTCGCACTGCGGTTTCCCTTTTCAAAACCAGGGCCCTATTTAGATGCTCACAACATTGATATGCAACCTGAATGCCCGTTTTTTCTTGAAAATCCCTCACTACGGAATAAACCATCCCCGCAACGTCGAGCGTCCCTTCCGTACCGATTCGTTTTCCGATCACTTCACTTGTACTGCAGCCGATTACCAGTAGCTGGTTTTCTTTTAAAGCTGCCTCTTCTTGAAACTCATGTAATAGTTTCCGAAACTGGTTTTCCCATATCTCAAGCTCATTCGAAAATATAGCATCATTTGTCATGAAAACGCATCCTTTCAATAAGAAAACTTGCTATTGGAAGAAAAGAGTGGACTCTCTAAATTCTTTTCCAGAACCTTAACGATTAGCTGTGTTTACCTTCATACTCCGCTATCTTACCAATCCTGTTTTGATGACGTCCGCCTTCGAATTCCGAAGTCAGCCATGTTTGTGCAATTTCCCTGGCAAGACCCGGCCCAATGACACGTTCCCCCATAGCTAACATATTGGTATCATTATGCTGACGGGTCAACTTTGCACTATAGACATCATGAACCAATGCACAACGTATCCCTTTGACCTTATTAGCCGCAATGCTCATTCCAATTCCAGTACCACAGATTAAAATCCCCCGATCGAACTCACCCTTTGCAACTTTTTCTGCAACCGGCAATGCATAATCCGGATAATCCACTGACGTACTGCATTCACAGCCAAAGTCCTCAAATGGAATCTGTAATTCATTCATTAAATTCTTTATTTCTTCACGGATATGTATGCCACCATGATCCGAAGCAATCGCAACTTTCATCAAAATCCTCCCCTAGCTTTTTTATTTGATTTTATTGTGTCACAAAATTATGAAAAGATAAAGGACGGCCAACCTTTTTCTCCCGTAAAGAAGCAGGAAACCAACTAAGGTTTCCTGCTGAAAAATGTCAAGTGTTAAAGCGTGTAATGGTCCCATTCAACTTTTCCGCTTGCACTTTAAGGTCCATCGCCGATTTTTTGACGTTTTCCATGACTATTGCTTGTTCGCTCGTCATAGCTGTTACTTCTTCCGCTCCAGCAGATGTTTCTTCTGCAATGGCAGCCACCTCTTGGGACTGCCTAGATGTTTCTTCTACACTTTCCATTTGACGGTCAACAAGCTCAGTAATATCTTTTACTGCAACGACCACATTATGTACCGTTTTTGTCATTCCTTCTATCGCTATATCCGTATTTGTCCCTTTTTGGGCTTCTTCATTTGCCGATATGACCTGATCGCCGATTTGTTTCACAACTGCCTGGACCTCATCTTGAATATTTTGAACCAGATTCGAAATGCCCTGAACAGCTTTTGCACTCTGATCAGCTAACAACCGGACTTCTTCGGCTACAACTGCGAACCCTTTTCCATGTTCTCCTGCCCGTGCAGCTTCAATGGAAGCATTCAATGCCAGCAGGTTCGTCTGTGCCGCAATCTCGCCGACAAGTTCGATGATTTGCTCCACCTTTTTTGCATTTTCCTCTAAACGATTGACTGTTTTCAGCGACTTTTGATTTTCTTTAGCCAATTGTTTAATGCCATGAACCAAGGAATTGACTGCCGCTTTGCTCTGAACAAGTTCTGCAGCCATATCACTGGATAGTCCAACGGATTCCTGTGCTTTGCTTTGAACCTTTTTGGCAATCATGACGACATCATCAATGGATTCAGCAGTATTCATGATGGAAGCGGCAGATGAATCCGCCCCTTTTGAGATTTCCTCTATGGTTTTTGCTATATTATCTGCCTGTTCGGATGCTTTTGAAGATTCTTGAGAGATATGGAGGACCTTTTTGTTGGTCTCACGGAAATTCTCTTCAATATTCCAAACCATGTCCTTAAGGTTAGAAAGCATATGATTGAAAGCAGTGCCTAATGAACGGATTTCATCATCCGTCTTCGATAACACCACTTCTTCGTTTATACTTCCATCAGCAGCACTTAATACGGCTTTTTCTAGTCTTTTTAGTGGTTTAGTAATAAGACCAGAAGCAAAAAACGAAAGAATCCCCGACCACAATATGCCTAATGAAAGCGTCCCTACACTAAAACTTAGCGAACTCGTTTTTTCAAAAAACATTGGATGGATCACGAAAATAAAAAATGCCGAGGTTGAATAGGTGGTCAGAGCAAGGACTGTAGTGAAGATAACCAATTTTTTTCGCAAGCCAAACTTATAATGTGTTCTTTCCTCCATACCGCTCCCCCCTGTAGACTGTTTACTCTTTCAGCCTTATGACTAATTCTTCTATTAATTCCTGCAGCTCCCTGAAGGTTTCCCGATAGATGCCTTCAGAACCGCCAAACGGATCTATTATGTCTCTATCATATTTATCGTCAATAACGAATTCTTTTAAAGTAAAAGTCTTATCGATCATCTTAGGATATGTACGGATAATGACCGCTTTATGCCCTTCCGTCATGGTGAAAATATGAGTCGCCCACTCCATTTCCTTCTCGGATAAAGGCGTTGAATGATGATTATGCACTATGTCATTCTCAACCAATACATTTTTAGCATGCATGGAAGCATCCTGGCCCATTGAAGCATAAACACCAGCGGACTTCACTTCAACACCTGCAATATGCTTATTTTTTAATATCGCTTCTGCCATGGGGCTTCTGCATGTGTTACCTGTACATACAAATAATACTCGGATCATATTAACGCCTCCTTTTTATTCATTATAAGCTATCGCCCGTTCTATATAGGCAAAAAAATAAACACTCTCTTTATGTCATGAGAAAAATAAAAACCGTCCCGATAATCGGAACAGTTGAGGAAGGAAAGGTATGAGGTCAAGTGGATTTAAAAAGAGAACAATAATTTTAATCCAAACGCACACAGGATGCTTCCGCCAAGAATCTCACTATAAACTCCGAGCACCCCCTGTATTTTTCTACCCAGTAATAGCCCTCCCCACGTTAACAGAGTGGCAGCCAACCCAAAACAAAGAATGGTTATAATCGTTTTCGCACCGTAAATCCCCAGGGTTAATCCTACTGAGAAGCTATCCAGGCTTACCCCTAAAGCAAAAATGAATAAGCCTTTCCCGACAGGAGCCAGCATCTTAATTCCCCTGGCATCAGCTTCACCCTTTTTACCCGGGATGAACATCTGTATACCAAGAATGATCAACAAGAGACCTCCGGCGTATGTAGCAAAGGTCCCGAATTTTTCTGAAATGAAACGACCAGCCCCCATACCAAGCAAGGGCATCCAAATATGAAAAATACCTACTATCAGCCCTATAAAAAATACTTGCCTCAACCTTAGCTTAAACATTCCCATTCCTAGGCCGACGGAAAAGGCATCCATTCCCAACGCGAATGCCATGAGCAATAAGGTGATGATTTCCCCAGCAAATGTATTCATTCCAATCCTCCCTCGGACGTGCCTATTACATGTTATGCATGTCCGAAAAGAAATAGAAGAATAAATCAGTCCTTGTTACACTTGTTCCTCGATGATTTGATGACCTGCCGCCTTCTCAAGCCGGTTCATGACAGCAGCCCCGATACCGTAGTCAGGAAACATTTCACTGAAAATGATATCGACCTCCAGCTCATCAAATTGTCGTAAAGTATCATATAAGCCTGTCGCAATTGTATGTAAATCCGATAAAGAACCTGGGGCAACCACATAATCCGCATTATAATCCTGTTGATGTTCTAAAGCCGTTATGATGCCTACCCTTAACCCGTCATTTCTTTTTTCATTCACAAGCCTCTGAAGGAAAGATTGATTACCCTTGACTAAAAATAGAGGGGCTTTTGGAGCATAGTGGGTATATTTCATGCCCGGAGCTTTTGGCGCCGTTTCCTGATTCTTCAAAGCGACATCTTGCCTAACTTCTCCTATTACCGCTTCCAACTGTTCCAAGGTCACCCCACCAGGCCTTAAAATAACAGGGACTTCCACAGTGCAATCCAGTACTGTGGATTCTACGCCCACACCCGTAGTACCGCCATCGACAATGCCTGCAATCCGGCCCATCAAGTCATCTTCAACATGTTTGGCTGAGGTGGGGCTTGGTTTTCCTGAAGTATTTGCACTTGGAGCCGCAATGGGCAAATCACTCGCACGAATAAGACCGAGGGCAACCTGATGATCTGGCATCCTGACAGCCACCGTGTCCAATCCAGCTGTCACAAGGGTTGATAGCTGGCCCGGTTTTCGTTTCATGATCAAAGTCAAAGGACCCGGCCAAAATTCCGCCATTAGCTTCCGTGCCTTTACCGGGATCTCTTCTACAATACCTGACAACTGGTCATCTGAGGCTATATGAACGATTAAAGGATTATCACTCGGACGCCCTTTTGCTTCAAACACTTTTTTGACCGCCTCGTCACTTTTGGCATTCGCGCCCAGTCCATAAACGGTCTCTGTAGGAAAGGCAACCACTTGATTAGCCATTAATAATTCAGCTGATTGTGTAATCTGGGGATAACTTTGTAAATTATCCACATTTTTATCCACTGACCAAACTTTCGTTTTCATTTTTAACACCATCGCCTTTTAACATTTCTTATTTTATATGATTGCTTTTATATGAACGATATTTTCAACTTATCTTACTAATTTTACTTAAAAGATACTTTGAAAGTATAAAAGAAGTATACACATAATTCAAGTGTTATCCACAAATTGGGGATAACTATATCGAATCCGTGGATAAGTTTGTGGATATTAAAGATTAATGACAGACTTTTTTGATTTTTTGTTAATAACCCTGTGGATATGTTTTTTAAATTATCTGATCTTAAAAAAGCTCATTGAAGATTTCTGCAAATAAGGACTTCACTTCTACCTCAGGCTCCTTTTCACCTTCATATAATTGTTGCCCCTGTTCATTGGATGCTGCAAGCTGCTTCTCTTTGTTTTCCTTAACATTCCCATCAATGACTTCCTCCGTTACTTCCTCGTTCCCCTTTACTTCTGTCACTTCTTCTTTTACCTCTGGCTCGATAACCTTTACCGTTTCTTCCTGTACTTCCTCTTTTACACTTTCATCTTTTACCTTTTCTTCAACTTCTTCCTCTTGAACAGGTTCTTTCTCTTCATTCGTTGCAGCATAAGCCTTCCCTCCCGAAGTTACGGATTCTTTCTCTTCATCCTCGACAATCGGACTTTGACTTACAGCCGTCCCATTTGAAAAATCCAAGAAACATAATGGAGGAAATAACACACACCACCAATTAGCCCCTTCCCCTTCACCCAGTGTAATGATCACAGCTTCATAATCCCCTGCCGGATATAAATACTGCCCGTAAAGTTTTGTTGGAAATTCTGCTTGTCCAAAATCTACTTTTACTGACTGTTCCAAACCATGTTCCTTTATAACCGCCTCAGCCGTGGCCTGGATATCCGGCAGATGTGAGGTGATCACATCCCTCGCGTCATCCAAAGAAGTAAGCTCCTCGACCCACTTTGTGATATCTTTATTTACCTCGTCCCTAATCAGCCGCTTAACCGATTGATCCTCTTCTGTATCACTATTAGCAAGTATCCGCAGACGAATCGCCTCATCCGGGATCACCATCGTTTCCTCTGCACCGACCATTTCCGCTTTAGGCATATATATACTTACGATCGTTCCTATAGTTAAGATTAATAGATAAATAATGGCTAAATGTTTAGTTTTCATCGCCTTCGCCCCCTCACATGAATTAGTCTCACCATTTTCCAGCTATCTTAAACTAGTAAAAATCAAAAAAGTTGATAGTTGGAAATATAGATTCCAATTGGATAGTGAGGGGGGAGATTATAAAAAAAAACCGCCTCTAAGTAGAGACGGATCCAGACTGTAGACCAACTCGATATTTTATTGATTTTTTTGCCTACTTTTTTTTGAGGGTTTGCACTATTAGAACGTTGATTGGAACGCAGGGCACTCGCTTTCCGTCCCAAAGAAGAGACGAATTATTTTAATACGGCAAAGACCATTCTATCTTTTTCGTTAATGTCATTTACAATGGATACTTCTGCGGCGGGAAAGGTTCGCTTCAATAAATCGGCAACCGCCTGACCCTGTCCAGTACCCACTTCAAAACCGATCAGTCCAGGCACATTCATGATTAGAGGTAACTGTTCCATAAAACGGCGGTAAAAATCCAGCCCGTCGACACCAGCAAATAATGCACGATGTGGTTCATGGCCTGTTACGACTACAGACATGGATTTTTGATCATCATTTGGTATATATGGCGGATTCGATAAAAGGATGTCCACCTTCTGGTTCGTGTTAATGAAAGGCTGAAGCAAATCACCCTGCATGAACTGCACTTCGGCACCAAGTGATTCAGCATTTTCCCTCGCTACTTCAAGTGAAGGATCTGCTATGTCCGTGGCCATCACCAACAAGCTTGTTTTTTCAAGTTTCATCGTAATGGCGATTGCACCGCTGCCCGTCCCAATATCCGCTAATCGGAGCTTCTGTCCCTCCATAAAAATGGCCGGGAGCTTACGTAATGTATAATAAATCAATTCTTCCGTTTCAGGTCTCGGTATCAGCACTTCCTCATTTACAAAGAAGGTCCGTCCATAAAATTCTTCACTGCCTATTATATATTGGATGGGTGTTCCATCAGCATGAAGCTCAATAGCTGCCTTAAATTGTCCAAAATCATCTTCACTAAGCTCATCATGAAGGTTGGCTAGTAGCTGGGAGCGAGTTTGTTTTAATAAATGCTGTAACAGGATTTCCCCTGCATTGGCGTCACGATCATTTTCCTTTAAAAAAGAAGAAGCCCACTTAAGGGCTTCAAACACTTTCAGGCCAGAATTATTCATCTGCATTTTCCAGCCTTGAAGATTGGTCTTCCATGATTAAAGCATCCACGACATCATCCAGTTTACCTTCCATGATTTGATCCAGCTTTTGAATCGTTAAACCAATGCGGTGGTCAGTAACGCGGTTTTGCGGGAAGTTATACGTGCGAATCCTTTCGGAACGATCGCCCGTACCAACAGCAAGCTTCCTATTTTGATCATATTCCGCCTGCACTTCGCGATGGATTTTATCATACACCCTGGCACGCAAAACCTTCATCGCTTTTTCTTTGTTCTTGATTTGTGATTTTTCATCTTGACAGGATACAACCGTATTAGTCGGAATATGAGTCAATCGCACCGCTGACATGGTCGTATTGACACTTTGCCCTCCAGGACCGCTTGATGCAAAGGTATCGACACGAACATCCTTATCATGGATCTCGACTTCCACTTCCTCAGCTTCGGGCAAAACGGCAACCGTTGCTGTAGATGTATGAATTCGTCCACCTGATTCAGTTTCAGGCACTCGCTGAACCCGATGGGCTCCATTTTCGAATTTCAATTTTGAATAAGCGCCATTGCCATTAATCATGAATATGATTTCCTTGTAGCCTCCAAGCCCGGTAGGACTTGCTTCAATGACTTCAGTCCGCCAGCCCTGCACTTCTGCAAAACGGCTATACATTCGGTATAAGCTACCTGCAAATAAAGCCGCTTCATCTCCGCCTGCCGCTCCGCGGATCTCCATGATTACGTTCTTATCATCGTTAGGGTCTTTCGGAATGAGCAATATTTTCAGTTTATCCTCAAGGCCTTGTATGGTCTCTTCGAGTTCATTGATCTCTTCTTTTACCATTTCACGCATATCCGCATCAAGTTTGTCCTCCAGCATAGCCTTAGCTTCCTGAAGTTGCTCACGAACCGCTTTATATTCTTTATAAGTCGATGCGGTCTCTTGAATACTGGATTGCTCCTTAGAATATTCCCTTAGCTTCTTATTGTCATTAATGATCTCCGGGTCACTTAATAGTTCATTCAATCTTTCATATCTATCTTCTACTGCTTGCAATCGATCAAACAAATTATTCACCTCATAATTTTCCAAAACATCTGAAACGAATTGGAAGTAATCCATCTTTTCTAACTATAAATAAGTAGTTCAGTGCCCCAGCTCAGTTCACTTCTAGGTTAATTATAGTATAGGTGAATAATCAACGTCAAAGAGGATTCAAAATTGTGGTTATTTCTTTAACTTAACATCTATTTTATATTGGGGCACAACCCTGGTTATCATGTCTTGAATTCGCCGCTTTTCCTCATTTCTTTTCTCTTCCGTCTTGATTTCGCCTTTATCATGGACCGTAACATGTATGGTATTGCCATTTAACCACACGGTGCCCGCTTCATATTTAGTTTTCGACTTAACGACCTCTCGGATTTTATCAATTTCCTGCCCCATGGAAGGGGAATTATTCGATGTTTGATGCGGAGTGTTTAGGACTTGATCCGATGGCCGTTCCGTTTCATTGTCCCAATCATTATTAGACATACGTTTTAAACCTTTGCCAACAAAATCTTTTCCATCCCGGGATTGATCGCCATATTCCGAATCATTATTTATTGCATTGTCATTTTGACCGCATGCTGTTAGTGCAGCAAGAAAAAAGGCCATCATAAAAACCAGTATTGATTTCATATTTTTCCCCTCCATTTTGACTAGTTAAACAAGGACATTTCCTAAGTTAGCCTTCCCAAAATGGGGCAATATTTATCTTTTATTTCCCTTCCATGTATTGGTCTTACCACCTGAATGCCTTTAGAAAGTTTTTTCAACATGGCTTATCCGCTTTCAGAATAAACTCAATTCCCCGTATAAATTACTTACCCATTTCTTCATAAAAAAGCACCCTAAGATCTCAATCGATCCTAGGGCACCATCATTCAAATATGTTCTTTAATCCCGACAGCCTGCTTACCTGGAACTTCGTGATGATGGCGGCAGCGGGGCTCGTATGATTCCGATGCACCCACAAGGATGATCGGCTCATCATAGGAGGCCGGCGCCCCATCTATCAATCGCTGTGTCCTGCTCGCAGGTGAACCGCACACTTCACACACAGCCTGCAGCTTAGTCACTGATTCTGCTAGCGACAATAGCACAGGCATAGGACCGAATGGTTCACCTCTGAAGTCTTGATCGAGTCCAGCCATAATCACTCGATAACCGCTGTCCGCAAGATGCTGGGCAACCCCGATAATTTCATGATCAAAAAATTGCACTTCATCTATAGCAATGATATCCAGGGGCTTGTCCAAATGCTTAAAAATATCAGTTGAATGGGCAATCGGTTTTGCCATCACAGAAGAGCCATTGTGCGATACGACAGCCTCTTCCGCATAGCGATTATCTATAGCCGGTTTAAATACAGCTATTTGCTCTTTAGCAAATTGAGCACGGCTGACTCGTTTAATCAATTCCTCAGATTTACCTGAAAACATGCTTCCGCAAATAAGCTCAATCCAGCCTGTTTGTTTCATTACATACATGGAAACAGCTACTCCCTTCCACCTGTCGATCCCTTAGCCATAATTGAAGTGGACCCGGCTTTATAAAAATTCTTACCTGTTTACAGAAAATAAAAAACAGGCAAGAAAAATACTTGCCTGTTTTTTAAAAAGTCCGGCTTATTTAATACCGTATTTTTTGTTGAAACGATCAACACGTCCGCCAGCTTCAGCGAATTTTTGACGACCAGTATAGAATGGGTGGCACTCTGAACAAGTCTCAACTTTGATCTCTTCTTTAACTGAACCAGTTTCAAAAGTGTTTCCGCAAGAGCAAGATACTTTTGAAAGTTTATAATTTGGATGAATTCCAGTTTTCATTCTTTTCAGCTCCTTCTGCCCTGAATCATTCGAAACAGAGTTATATACTTCAAGGTGAGGGAAAAGCACCCTCACATTTATTGTAAAAACACATGAACCCATTATAGCAACTTAAGACTAGTTGTGCAACAGTTTGTTTCTTTCACTGTTTAAGAACGTTTAACGCTCGCTGGTCCCTTTTTCATTTCTGACATCTCTTCATCCAACTTACTGAAAAACTCTTCATTACCTTTTGTCTGTTTTAGACGGCGAAGGAATTTCTCTGAGAAATCAGGTGAATCTGACATCGTTTTCCTAATAGCCCATAATTTATCCAGGCGATCTTTCGGAATTAACAATTCTTCTTTACGAGTGCCTGAGCGACGGATATCGATTGCCGGGAAGATACGTCTTTCGGCTAGGGCACGATCTAAATGCAGTTCCATATTACCCGTACCTTTAAATTCCTCATAAATGACATCGTCCATTCTCGAACCCGTGTCTACCAATGCCGTAGCAAGGATCGTCAAGCTGCCGCCTTCCTCGATATTCCTCGCCGCACCGAAAAAGCGTTTTGGACGATGGAATGCAGCAGGGTCAATCCCTCCGGATAGTGTACGCCCGCTCGGCGGAATG
Source organism: Peribacillus sp. P4_B1 (assembly GCF_056402395.1). Classification (NCBI taxonomy): domain Bacteria; kingdom Bacillati; phylum Bacillota; class Bacilli; order Caryophanales; family Bacillaceae; genus Peribacillus; species Peribacillus sp. P4_B1. The sequence continues at coordinate 103,022 of NZ_JBFUHM010000009.1, read as the reverse complement.
ACAAGGTTATAAGCACGGGCAAGCCGGGTAATGCTATCCATTAAAATGATGACATCCCGTTTATGCTCCACAAGGCGCATAGCTCTTTCCAACACTAGCTCTGCCACCTTTATATGGTTTTCAGGCACTTCATCGAACGTTGAACTCACCACGTCTCCAGCAACGGAGCGTTCAATGTCCGTCACTTCTTCCGGGCGTTCATCGATCAATAGTACAATCAATTCCGATTCAGGATGGTTCGTGGTTATCGCATTGGCAATTTCTTTGATAAGCATCGTTTTACCAGCTTTTGGCGGTGCGACAATCAGACCACGCTGTCCAAAACCTACCGGTGCCAAGACATCCATAATTCTAGTTGATAAGTTCTTCGGTGTCGTTTCCAGTTTAATTTGTCTGTTTGGATACAGCGGTGTTAAGCCTGGAAAATGTACACGCTCCTTAGCCGATTCCGGATTATCGCCATTGACGGCTTCAACATGCAGCAATCCATAATAGCGCTCGTTTTCTTTTGGAGGTCTTACCTTACCGGACACTTTATCTCCATTTCGCAAATCGAATCTGCGGATCTGTGAAGCAGAAATATAAATATCCTCCGAGCTTGGAGAATAATTAATTGGACGCAAGAAACCGAAGCCCTCGGAAGGGATGATCTCTAAAACGCCCTCCATGAATAGGAGACCATCCTGCTCAGCTTGTGCTTTCAGGATAGCGAAAATAAGTTCCTTTTTTGAAAGTTTGCTGTAATAGGAAACTTTATATTCACGCGCGTGCTCATAGAGATCCTTTAGTTTCATGTTTTCTAAATTAGAAATAGTTAAATTCATTATGACACCACACTTTTATTAATTAAACGTTTTCACCCATACTGAAAAAGAAATGGTTTGTTAGATGGAAGAAAAACCGCAATCCATGTACCCGACCAGAGTTTTCTTAGAAAGGATGATACATTTTTACATGTAAAGAAGAAAATTATTTGAAGGCTTCTTGAAGTTTGGAGTGAAAGGGCAGATTTTATATATAAATCAATTAATAGTAAACCAAGCTTTATTTTACTTTTTTTATTTTAATTATTCAACTTAAATTTTTTAAAAGAGAAAGCGAGCGATGAACCCGCTCGCTTTTTAGCTGTGATCTTTTCTAAAAAACGTTCTTAGTCAATCAGACCATTCGGTTTAATTTTAAGACTGTGACGTCCATCAATGAAACGAACGGTTCCAGATTTAGCACGCATGACTACGGATTGTGTTTCGCCGTAATTCCCTTTAAATTGTACACCTCGTAAAAGCTCTCCATCAGTCACACCTGTTGCAGCAAAAATTGCGTCATCTCCGCGAACAAGGTCTTCCATTCTGAGGACTCTTCCTAAATCAAGGCCCATTTTTACACAGCGTTCCACTTCTTCATCACTTTGAGGAATAAGTTTACCTTGAATTTCTCCTCCGAGGCATTTCAAGGCAACAGCTGCAATAACTCCCTCTGGAGCTCCGCCAGATCCGAATAAGATGTCAACACCGGTAAGATCGAAGGCCGTATTGATGGCACCTGCCACATCTCCATCGTTGATCAACTTGATACGTGCCCCTGCCTCACGAAGTTCGTGAATGATCTTCGAATGACGATCACGGTTCAAAACTGTTGCGACTACGTCTTGGATATCTTTATTTTTTGCCTTGGCTACCGCTTTCAGGTTGTCCAACACAGAAGCATTGATATCAATCTGACCAACAGCCTCGGGACCAACGGCTATTTTATCCATATACATATCAGGGGCATGAAGCAAGTTCCCCTTATCTGCTATCGCCAATACAGCCAATGCATTCCAGCCGCCAGATGCAACGATGTTCGTTCCTTCCAAAGGATCAACTGCAACATCCACTAGTGGCCCAAGACCAGTACCAAGCTTTTCACCAATATAAAGCATTGGCGCTTCATCCATTTCCCCTTCACCGATTACAACCGTCCCTTGCATGGGTATTGTATTGAAAACATCCCTCATTGCAGTTGTTGCTGCATCATCTGCTTCGTCTTTCATTCCTCTTCCCATCCAACGAGCAGAATTTAGTGCCGCCGCCTCTGTTACGCGGACAAGCTCCATCGATAAACTTCTTTCCATTTCCGGTTCCCCCTCATGTACACTAGCATGATTTATTTATATATTAGTATAACACATTATATCATATATAGTAACACAATGGGGTAACAAGAAAAGGGATCAGCTTTTAAGCTGCTCCACCTCTTCTTGCGTCATTTCTTCACGCCAAATCGTTGCTCCCAAACCTGAAAGTTTTTCAACCAGATGGCTATATCCGCGATCTATATGTTCAAGCCCGGTCACTTCGGTAATCCCTTCAGCCATTAAACCGGCAATTACCAGAGCTGCACCGGCACGTAAATCGCTTGCCTTCACTTTTGCTCCATGGAGCTGGACAGGACCATCAATGATGCCTGCTCTTCCCTCGACTTTGATCTTCGCATTCATGCGTCGCAGTTCATCAATATGCTTAAATCGTGCCCCGTATATCGTATCGGTCACCATGCTAGAACCGCTTGCTTTTGTTAAGAGCGAAGTGAAGGGCTGCTGAAGATCTGTTGGAAATCCGGGATAAACCAGCGTCTTGATATCAACGGACTTATATTTATCTCCTGGTGAGACAAAAATCTGATCATCACCGGCTTCAATATTAATTCCCATTTCCCTCATTTTGGCAGTCAATGACTCCAAATGCTGGGGGATGACATTATCGATCAAGATTCCTTCACCGACCGCAGCGGCTAAAATCATGAAAGTCCCGGCTTCAATCCGATCTGGTATGATCGTATGTTTGCACCCATGTAAACTTTCCACGCCATCAATACGAATGATATCGGTTCCGGCACCCTTGATTTTCGCTCCCATGTTGGTCAACAATGTGGCAACATCGATGATTTCCGGTTCTTTCGCAGCATTTTCAATCACTGTGCGGCCTTTGGCCAAAACAGCGGCAAGCATAATATTGATCGTTGCCCCTACACTGACGACGTCCAAATAAATGCGTGCCCCCCGTAGCTCGTCCGCCCTAAGGTAAATGGCTCCTTGTTCATTCGTCACTTGTGCGCCTAGCGCTTCAAACCCCTTTATATGCTGATCTATTGGGCGAGGACCTAAATGACAGCCTCCAGGCAAGCCAATCACTGCCTTTTTGAATTTACCAAGCATCGCCCCCATTAAATAATAGGAGGCACGTAACTTCTTAACTCTTCCATTGGGAAGAGGCATTGAAATCATTCTGCTGGGATTCACTGTCATTTCCCCATCATCAAAGGAAACCTCACCGCCAATTTCCTCCATTAACTCTTTCAGCATCTGTACATCCGAGATATCAGGCAGGCCTTCAATCGTTACAGGAGAGTCCGCCAAAATTGTTGCAGGGATAAGGGCAACCGCACTATTTTTTGCTCCGCTGACACGAATGCTTCCCTTTAAAGGATAGCCACCGGCAATTTTAAGTTTTTCCATAATAAACTCCCTTCCACGCTAAGCACTTAGATGCTACTTCCAAAAAGTAATATTTTACCACAAGAAAATTGCATAATCCGACAACATTCACTATCTGTTCCTTAGTTTACACAAAATTATAAAATTCATGTAAAAAAAGCTAAAAATTTCTAATTTATGTTAATTTTATTTAAAACGGTGCAATCTATAGCGACTTAGCGGCAAGGCATTATGCTTCAGTACGAGAATTCCAATCCTTCAAGAAAGCTTCAATCCCTTTGTCCGTTAATGGGTGGTGGAATAGTTGCATTAAAACTTTATAAGGGATCGTTGCAATATGTGCCCCTTTAAGAGCCGCTTCAGTAATATGCATCGGGTGGCGGATAGAAGCTGCAATGATCTCAGCATTGATATCATGGATCGCAAATATGTCAGCAATATCCGAAATTAAATCCAAACCATTTTGGCCAATGTCATCCAAGCGTCCTAAAAATGGCGATACATATGTTGCCCCAGCCCTAGCTGCCAATAATGCTTGGTTGGCACTGAAAATAAGGGTGACATTTGTTTTGACACCTTGTTTTGTAAGAGCTGCAACAGCCTTCAAACCGTCTGGAGTCATTGGTACCTTAATCGTGATATTAGGTGCAATTGCAACTAATTCCTTGGCTTCAGCCATCATTCCTTCAAAATCAAGCGCAATGACTTCTGCAGAAACGGATTCCTTAACAAGGCTTGTGATTTCTTTTAACCGTTCATGGAAAGAAACTCCCTTTTCTCTTGCAACAAGGGACGGGTTAGTCGTAACACCTGCTAAAACGCCAAGTTCGTGTGCTTGCTTTATTTCTTCCATGTTTGCTGTATCAATAAAGAATTTCATAAAATATCCTCCGTATGTAATCAATTTTTTTATCTGAATTCTAATTGTTCAAAAAATAGAGCTCGGATTCCAGTCTGCATCTAAAAGAAACCATTAGGGGGGTGCCCCCCCAAATGGAATTATCATCTATTTCATCTTACATTTAAGGGATGAAACCCATATTGCTTTTGTTATTTATGCTTTACCGTTTGAACCGAATTCACGCATTTTGCCGATGACAGTTTCTTTAATCGCTTCACGGCCAGGTACCATGTATTTACGTGGATCGTATACTTCAGCATCGTTATTCAGAATTTCACGAACGGCTTTTGTGAACACAATTTGATTTTCCGTATTCACATTGATTTTTGATGTTCCAAGAGAAATCGCTTTTTGGATATCTTTCGTAGGAATGCCTGTACCACCATGAAGAACAAGAGGTTTGTTTGTTAAATCCCGTACTTCTTCCATTTCTTTATAGCCTAGGTTAGGTTCACCTTTGTATGGACCGTGAACGGATCCCAACGCTGGAGCAAAACAATCGACATTCGTTTCTTTAACTAACTGTTCACATTCTTGAGGATCTGCATATACGACTCCATCAGCGATCACATCATCTTCTTGTCCGCCAACTGTGCCCACTTCCGCTTCAACAGAAACATTACGTGCGTGAGCGAATTCGACAACCTTCTTGGTTGTTTCGATATTCTCTTCAATCGGGTGATGCGAAGCATCGATCATTACTGAAGTGAATCCAGCTTCGATAGCCTCTTTACATTTATCAAAACTTGAACCATGGTCAAGGTGAATGGCCACAGGAACAGTGATTTTCATGTCTTCCAACAATCCTTGAACCATCATGACAGTCGTTTTAAAACCACCCATATGACGGGCAGCCCCTTCGGAAACACCAAGGATGACTGGAGATTTTTCTTGTTCTGCAGCAGCTAAAATGGCTTGAGTCCATTCCAAGTTATTGATATTGAATTGACCTACTGCATATTTTTCTTCAAGAGCTTTATTCAGCATATTTTTCATAGAAACTAAAGGCATTTGATTTCCTCCTACTAGTGAATGTAATTATTTTAAAGTTAATTCTTTCTAGATATTCCCTAAAACCAAAGTAGCATACGCTTATAAATCAGAATATCTCGCTTCTTTTAGCATATCAATACATCAAAAAAACAGCAACAAATACACTATATCGTGCTTCAAATTTTATTCCAAAAAAAACAACGGCCCATCTTAAAAAAGATAGCCGCGGCAATTCTTTAGTCAAAAATATTAAATTTTCAAGACCATTAACTTGACTGTATCGGTAAATATTCACGAACGGCTTTTCTAATATCATCAATATCAAACGGCTTTGCAAAGTGGGTCATTGCACCTAAATCCTTTGCTTCTTGAATCATATCGAGTTCACCATATGCGGTCATGATAATGACCCGGATGTCCGGATCGACCACTTTCATCCTCTTCAATATCTCAATGCCATCCATTCCGGGAATCTTCATATCCAGTAATACAAGATCTGGTGAATGATTATTTAGCACTTCCAGGGCCTGAATGCCATTTGCGGCTTGAAATGTTTCATACCCTTCTTTATGTAAAACCTCGTTCAATAAAATACGAATCCCAAATTGATCATCAACTATTAATATTTTCCCTGACATTTAATCACCTCTCCCTTACCCGATTTATTTAATTAAATGTATTAGCCTAGTCGGCCATTACATAGGCTGCGTCAAATTACTTGTAGTCCAACGCATTTATTTCCCATTCATGATTTCTATGTTCATATTCGATAATTGTAACAAAATTCCTGCTCTATGGCTAAAAGGATTTTCATTTTTTTTGTTTTTTCGACCGATTTAGTTAATTCAGCCCTTTGGATCAGAAGCCCAGAAGCCTGTCAATGCAAAGGAAAGTCCTTTATAATAAAGATATAATTCTTTAAAGGAGTCCCTAGTCATGTTAAAAATTTTCTCGACACAGATAAGCGGTTTATTTAAAAAAATGATTGAAAATGAAGCCTTTGAAATGGAGGATGCCGGCCGCCTGCTGGCTCAGGCGGCGATTGGGGATGGCTCAGTGTTCATTCACGGATTTGGTGAAATGCAGGGCGTCACGTCGGAGGCTTTGGATGGGGCAGAACCTTTTCCTAAGGCAAAAAGATTTGAATTGGGAGAAACTATGTCCAGGGAAGATCGATTTCTTATATTCACTCGCCATTCAGATGATTTTGAAGCATTGATGCTGGCAAAACAACTAAAGGAAAATGATATACCATTTGTTGCAGTTTCTACATCCGTTCCTTCTAAAGAGGAGTCCCTTCCAGAGTTGGCAGACGTACATATAGACTTACGTATGCAACGAGGGTTGATCCCCGATGAAACTGGAAATCGATATGGGTACCCTACCCTCATTGCCGCTCTTTTCGCTTATTATGGGATTAAATTCACTCTTGAAGAAATCATAAAAGAATATGAAGATGAAGAATGATAAATTATCTTAAACAAAAAAAACAGCCACATGGGCTGTTTTTTTATTTATTAAAGTTTTTTGCTGCTCTTTAAAGACATACCGACAAAGTCACGGAATAGCGGCTGTGGACGGTTAGGGCGTGACGTGAATTCCGGATGGAATTGGGAAGCCACAAACCAAGGATGATCTTTCAATTCAACGATTTCAACCAGACGGCCATCTGGGCTTGTACCGGAGAAGACAAATCCTGCCTCTTCCATAGCCTGACGGTAGTGGTTATTGAACTCATAACGGTGGCGGTGACGTTCATAAACAACCTCATCATTATATGCTTCGTATGCTTTAGTTCCTTCGATAAGCTTACATGGATACAGACCAAGACGCAGTGTTCCGCCCAAATCTTCTACATCCTTTTGCTCAGGAAGAAGATCGATGATTGGATCTGGAGTATCTTCCTTAATTTCAGCTGAATGCGCTTCTGGCAATCCTAGGACGTTGCGTGCATATTCAATGGATGCCAACTGCATGCCTAAACAGATTCCGAAGAACGGTGTTTTTGTCGTACGGGCAAACTCGGTCGCTGCAATTTTCCCTTCGATTCCGCGATCTCCAAAGCCACCAGGGACAAGGATTCCATCTGCATCTTTAAGAAGTTCAGCAACATTTTCTTTTGTTACATCTTCAGAATTCACCCAGTCGATTTCAACATCTGCATCAAATGCGTAACCTGCATGCTTAAGTGCTTCCACAACAGAAAGATAAGCATCTTGCAATTCAACATATTTTCCGACTAGAGCGATTTTCGTTTTCTTTGATAAAGAAGTTACCTTTTTGACAAGTTCCTTCCAATCCTCCATATCCGCTTCGCCACAGTCCAATTTCAAGTGATCACAAACGATTTGGTCCATATTTTGTGCTTGAAGCGCAAGAGGGATGGAGTAAAGTGTATCCGCATCAAGACATTCGATGACAGAATTTTTATCGATATCGCAGAATAAAGCGATTTTATCCTTCATATCTTGTGAAATTGGGCTTTCTGTACGTGCAACGATGATATTCGGCTGAATGCCAAGACTGCGTAATTCTTTTACACTATGCTGTGTCGGTTTTGTTTTCATTTCACCAGCAGCTTTGATGTAAGGGACCAGTGTACAGTGGATATACATAACATTATTGATCCCGATATCACTTTTAATTTGGCGAATCGCTTCAAGGAACGGAAGAGACTCGATATCCCCTACAGTACCACCAATTTCAGTAATGACTATATCGGCATTCGTTTCATTACCTGAACGGAAAACCCGTTCTTTAATTTCATTCGTGATATGGGGAATGACTTGAACTGTTCCACCTAAATAATCACCACGGCGTTCTTTTCTCAGGACGGTTGAATAAATTTTACCTGTAGTCACATTGCTGTGTTTACCAAGGTTGATATCAATAAAACGCTCATAATGCCCAAGATCCAAATCCGTTTCAGCACCATCATCTGTTACAAACACTTCACCATGTTGATATGGACTCATCGTACCAGGATCCAAGTTGATATAAGGGTCAAACTTCTGGATCGTAACATTCAATCCCCTATTTTTTAAAAGTCTACCTAAAGAAGCTGCAGTTATCCCTTTTCCTAAGGAAGAAACTACTCCACCTGTCACAAAAATATATTTTGTCATCTTATATCCTCCTATAGATTGTTTTCTTCGAATGCCGTTCTTCACATCTTTTAATCTGAACCTGCATCAAATCTTCCGCCACACAGGCGGTTAAAGCTATAACCATAAAATCTGTACAAACCATTAATCACTTAAAGGTTTTTAGTGAGAGTCATGCAGGATACATGAACAAGAATAAATTTCCTTAAATGACAGTTAACATAAATATGTTCTCTATAGTTTTTACAATTCTAAGAGAAATCATTTTTAAAAATAAAAAAATGATGTCATTTATTCATTCCATCATTAAAAACAAAAACGCTCCGCTTACAATAAAAGTAAGGGAGCGATATAATTTAATCATTGTGTCCTTTTTTAAGGAGCCCAAAAATGATTCTACAAATTTCGCCTCAAAAAGTCAAGGGCGATTATTTATTTGTCATTCTCTTCTTTCAACTCTTCTTCGTCTTCATCTTCGTCCTCATCATCTTCCAGGACAAATGCTTCATCTTCAATTATTTCTTCTTCCAGATCGTCATCATCATCCACGTCATCATCCAAAAGCACTTCGTCAATAACTGGAGAACCTAGAATATCATCATCGTCGTCATCTTCATCCTCATCAAGATCATCGACATCTTCTTCAAAGTCAAGATCTTCGTCTTCAAGTTCATCGAAATCGTCGATAACGACAGCAGCCTTTTTCGTTTTCTTTTTCTTTTTAGGTTTTACAACATGCACGACTTCTTCTTCGATTTGGTCAACTGGATACCATGTTTTCAATCCCCAGCGGTTGTCCCCAAGTGAAGTGAAGCGGCCATCCACATTTAAATCCGTATAGAATTGTGCAATTTTCTTTGCCACTTCCGCTTTAGATAAATGGTGCAGCGAAGCTAATTCGCTTATTAAGTCTTTAAATGGAATCGGTTCATTTCTTTCCACCAACAAATCATATGCCATCTCTATTAAGGACATTTCCAATAATTGCTCTTTTGAGTGTTCTTTTAAACTCAAATTCCGCACTTCCCTTCTCTATTCAAACACTGAATTCCGTGTTTTTTCACATAAAAAAATAATCTAAAACAGTATTTCGATAAAATAACGACAATTCCTGCTAGACATATACTCCATTATAAACAATCTAAATGGGTTTATGCTAGTTCTATCTGATACTTTCACAGATTTACCTAAATGTCTATCTTTCACCGGAACCCTTAAGCAGAAAAAATCATGCACTTTCTTTTTTCGATTTCTGACGAAAGGCTGCCGTAAAAAATACAACAGTCAGGATAAAAAAAGAGACGGCACCCAATTGATGCTCATACAATTCAATTAAAATAACGATGGCAAGAATGTAACCTATGATTTTCCCAATCATTTTCAGGTTCATTTTCTCAACTCCAATAGGGCTGATTCTTCATTTATGCCCCTTTTCCAAATAATTATAAGGTAAAATCTTCATTTTGTTAAAAAAGACGGAAATTATTTAAAAAAGGGGCCCAAAAATCGGTGCCCCCCTTCTTGCTCTACATATTTCTTCGATACTGACCGCCTACATCATATAGCGCCCTGGTTATCTGGCCAAGACTGGCCACTCTCACACAGTTCATCAGTTCAGCAAAGATATTTTCCCCATTCATGGCTGCCAATTTCAGTTTAGTTAGCGCCTCATCCGTGAACTCCTTATTTCTTTCCTGGAATGCCCGGAGATTTATGATTTGCCCTTCCTTTTCTTCCTTTGTTGCACGGGCAATTTCCATGCTGTTCACAGCCTCCTCGGAAGGAGGATTGGGGTTCAAATACGTATTGACCCCAATGATCGGCAATTCACCCGTATGCTTTTTCATTTCGTAATGCATGGATTCATCCTGGATTTTCCCGCGCTGATACTGTGTCTCCATAGCACCCAACACCCCGCCTCGATCATTGATCCGATCGAACTCTTGCAGTACAGCTTCTTCAACCAGATCCGTCAATTCCTCTACGATAAAGGCACCTTGCATCGGGTTTTCATTTTTTGAGAGCCCATGCTCCTTTGTAATGATCATTTGTATGGCCATTGCCCGGCGTACGGATTCTTCAGTAGGCGTCGTGATGGCTTCATCGTACGCATTAGTATGCAGCGAGTTACAGTTGTCCTGTAGTGCCATTAAAGCCTGTAGTGTCGTTCTAATATCATTAAAATCAATTTCTTGCGCATGAAGGGAGCGCCCTGAAGTCTGTATGTGGTATTTCAGCTTCTGGCTACGGTCATTCGCACCATATTTATCCCGCATGACTGTCGCCCAAATCCTTCTTGCCACCCTCCCGATAACCGTATATTCCGGGTCGAGCCCATTTGAGAAGAAGAATGACAAATTCGGGGCAAAGTCATCAATATTCATTCCGCGACTTAAATAATATTCGATGTAAGTAAAGCCATTCGCTAATGTAAAAGCCAGTTGTGAAATGGGATTGGCACCCGCTTCAGCAATGTGATAGCCAGAAATGGATACAGAGTAGTAGTTCCTGACTTTCCGATCAATGAAGTATGCTTGGATATCTCCCATTAACCTTAAGGCAAATTCCGTAGAGAAGATGCAAGTATTCTGGCCTTGGTCCTCCTTCAGAATATCCGCTTGAACGGTTCCGCGTACCGTTTGAAGAGTATAAGCTTGCACTTCTTCAGCTTCGGCATCCGTAAGGGGACGGCCTAGCTCTTCTTCTTTCCGTTGAATCTGCTGATCGACTGCCGTATTCATATACATGGCCAAAATGATCGGTGCCGGTCCATTGATGGTCATGGATACAGAGGTTGAGGGGTGGCAAAGGTCAAAGCCTGCATAAAGCTTTTTCATGTCATCCAACGTACAGATACTGACTCCGCTTTCCCCTACCTTTCCATAGATATCAGGCCGATGATCAGGATCCTCGCCATATAAAGTTACAGAATCGAAAGCCGTACTTAGCCGTTTAGCATTATCATCCTTTGACAAATAATGAAAACGCCTGTTGGTCCGGTCGGGCGATCCTTCACCGGCAAACTGCCGCTTCGGGTCTTCCCCTTCACGCTTGAATGGAAAGACTCCCGCTGTGTAAGGAAAGAAGCCGGGAACGTTCTCACGGAATACCCATCCTAAGATTTCTCCATAATCAACATATTTAGGCAATGATACTCTCGGAATCATTAAACCTGATAAACTTTTAGTTTTCAGCTTTGTGACGATTTCCTTATCCCTGACTCTCGTTACAAACTGCTCCCCTGCATACTTTTCTTTTAAATCCATCCATCCAGAAAGGATTTTTTTAGATTCAGGTGATAAATTTGAAGCGGTTTCCTTTTTCAAATTCTCTAAAGAAGCCACAATGCCTTCGTTACCATCATTTTCCTTAACTGCTTCAATAGCTCCTTCAAGCTGGAAAAGCCTGCGGGCAATACGTACTTGTTCAGCCGCGCGTTTATGATACGATCTGACCGTATCACTGATTTCACGTAAATAATATCGGCGATCGGTTGGAATGATGACATTTTGCTTATAGACATCCGCTTCTTTCGAAAAGGCAGTAATCCAACCCGTCCCTGATTTTTCATTAAGCTTTTCAATCAGTGCTGCGAATAATGCATTTGTTCCTGGGTCATTGAATTGGGAAGCTATTGTACCGTATACCGGCATTTCCGATGGATCTTGATCAAAAAGCGTACGGCTTCTTTGATATTGTTTTTGAACTTGGTTTTTTGCATCCTCGGAGCCTTTACGCTCATATTTATTAATGACTATCAAGTCTGCGTAATCAATCATATCGATTTTTTCGAGTTGTGAAGGCGCACCGAATTCACTCGTCATTACATACATGGATACATCGCATATTTCGGCAATCTCTGCATCCCCCTGACCAATTCCGCTCGTTTCAACGATGATTAGGTCGAATCCAGCTGCCTTCACGACTGAAATGGCATCTTTTATCGCCAAAGACAACTCACTTTTTGAATGACGCGTGGCTAAGCTCCTCATATAAACTCGCTCTGAAAAAATCGCATTCATTCTAATCCTGTCACCTAACAGGGCACCGCCTGTTTTTTGCTTGGTCGGGTCGACAGATAGAATGGCGACTTTCTCGTCTGGAATTTCGTTAATGAACCTCCGTATCAATTCATCAGTCAACGAACTTTTTCCAGCGCCGCCCGTCCCTGTAATCCCAAGAACAGGAACCTTCTTTTCGGAAGTCTTGATCTGCTCAAAAAGACTCTCCACCGCTGCCGCAGATTCCTTTGAAGCGTCGAGTCTATTTTCAGCAAAGGTAATAAATTGGGCAATGGCATTTGTTCCCCCTGCAATCAATTCATCAAAGCGTTCCTGTAAAGATGGTTTGACAGTCGAGAAATCACACTCCTCCATCAATACATTTATCATGCCTTGAAGCCCATATTCCCGCCCTTCATCAGGAGAAAAGATGCGGGCAATCCCATAATCATGGAGTTCTTTAATTTCCTTCGGGATGATGACACCGCCACCTCCGGCAAAAATCCGAATGTGCTCGGCTCCCTTTTCTTTCAGCAGGTCATACATATATTTAAAATATTCCACATGACCGCCTTGGTAAGATGACATGGCTATTCCCTGAACATCTTCCTGGATGGCAGCATTCACGATCTCCTCCACCGAACGATTATGTCCTAAGTGAATTACTTCCGCCCCGCTGGACTGAAGGATTCTCCTCATTATATTGATAGATGCATCATGTCCATCAAATAAACTTGAAGCTGTAACGAATCTGATATGGTTCTTCGGTTTATACACCTCAACTGTACTCATTTAGCTCCTCCTTATTGAAACGTTTTTATATCAGAGACTTTTCTGAAGCGATACATTTTGAATCAATAATTGCGTCTGCAGTTCAACATACTCTTGAAGCGTGTAATTTTTATGCAAAGCCCATCTTCTGAAACTCCACATCTGTCCCTGAACAAAAATGTTATGTGAAACAAGGCTTATTTGTTTTTCCGTCAACAATAGCTCCCCATTCTCAACACACTTCGTTATGACCTTTTCGAACATGCCCACCATCCGAATTTCTTTGTTCAGAACATAAGGTAAAGCATCTTTCGTCAGAGCTTTCACTTCCTGATACATGACCAGCACTTCGTCCTGCATTTCATCCATCACTTTATAAAAGTAAGCGATCGTCAGCTTCAAACTTTCAAGTGTCCCATCACTCTGTTCTATTTCTTTTTGAAGCTTTTCCTGGACTTCATCGTAGATAAAGTCACAGACGAGATATAATATATCTTCCTTGGTCCGGATATACTCGTATAACGTGCCAATACTGAAGCCAGCGGCTTTGGCAATTTCCCTTGTAGTCGTTCGATGAAATCCCTTTTCCTTAAAAAGGGTCACCGCCCCTTTAATCATTTGTGTACGCCTTTTTTCAACCAGCCGCTCATCCTTTACCGATGCAAGAACTTCTCTTTTTTCCATTTTCAAACCCCTTTTTTGAATCCCATCAATTAATTACCAAAGACATACTTCCGAAGAAATTGAAAAGGGTATTCCGGTAAGGGCGATGCCTCATCGGAAAACCTCGATTTCAATACTATTTAGTAATCATCCTTGAGATGACCAGCTTTTGAATTTCCTGTGTACCTTCGTAGATCTGGGTTATTTTCGCATCACGCATATACCGCTCCACTGGGTAATCTTTTGTATAACCATAACCACCGAAAACCTGCACGGCTTCCGTCGTCACTTTCATTGCTGTATCTCCAGCAAAGAGTTTGGACATGGCCGACTCTTTTCCATAAGGAAGGCCCACTGATTCCAACCAGGCAGCCTGATAGGTTAATAGCCTTGAAGCTTCAACACCCGTTGCCATATCCGCCAATTTAAAACCGATTCCTTGCTGTGCAGAAATTGGCTTGCCGAATTGTACGCGCTCTTTTGCATAGTCAACTGCGGCATCCAGTGCACCTTGGGCTATGCCTACAGCTTGTGCTGCAATTCCATTACGGCCCCCATCAAGCGTCATCATCGCAATTTTAAAGCCTTCTCCTTCTTTTCCAAGAAGGTTTTCTTTAGGAACTCGGCACTCATCAAAGATGATTTCCGTGGTCGGTGATGAACGGATTCCCAGCTTCTTTTCTTTTTTACCAACACTAAAACCCGGGAAGTCCTTTTCAATGATAAAGGCACTCGTTCCTTTTTGTTTCGATTCAGGATCTGTCAATGCAAAGACGACATATGTATCAGCAATCCCGCCGTTCGTAATGAAGATTTTCGAACCGCTGATAATATATTCATCACCTACAAGCTTTGCAGACGTTCTCATACCGCCTGCGTCTGAGCCTGAGCTAGGTTCAGTAAGGCCGTATGCACCGATTTTTTCCCCCAGTGCCATCGGGCGAAGGTATTTTTGTTTTTGCTCTTCAGAACCGAATTTATATATTGGCCACCCTGCAAGCGAAGTATGGGCTGATAGAGTCACTCCAGTAGAAGCGCAAACGCGGGAAAGTTCCTCAATCGCTATGCAATACGCTAAGTAATCGCTTCCAATTCCGCCGTATTCCTCTGGCCACGGAATCCCTGTCAGTCCAAGTTCAGCCATTTTATCGAAAATCTCTCGGTCAAATCGTTCTTCTTCATCCCTCTCGGCAGCTGTCGGAGCCACTTCATTCTGGGCAAAATTGCGTACCATCTTCCTAATCATTTCATGTTCTTCCGTTAGTTTAAATTGCATGACCATGTCCCCCGTCTTTTTCGTATTTATAGACTCTTACTGATGACCATTCTCTGTATTTCACTCGTTCCCTCATAAATTTCGGTTACCTTTGCATCCCTGAAATAGCGCTCGACCGGATATTCTGTTGTATACCCGTAGCCTCCGAACACTTGGACTGCTTCTATCGCCACATCGACAGCCGTCCTCGAAGCAAATAGCTTAGCCATGGCCGCTTCTTTACTGCACTTCAATCCACTTGAGCGTAAATACGCCGCCCGATAGACCAGTAGCCTTGATGCTTCTATGCCTGTTGCCATTTCGGACAGTTTGAAACCGATCCCTTGTTGTGCTGCAATGGGTTTGCCAAATTGAACCCTGTCTTTTGCATATTGGACAGCATGTTCCATGGCGCCTTCTGCAATTCCAAGAGCTTGAGAAGCAATGCCAATCCTTCCAGCATCCAAGTTGGCCATGGCAATTTTAAAGCCTTCACCTTCTTTGCCTAAGAGATTGGCAGCAGGCACTTTCATATCCTCGAACGTCACCTGTACGGTGCTCGAACCATGAAGGCCCATTTTACGTTCATCTTTACCGATGATTAAGCCTGGCGTCCCTTTTTCCACGATAAAAGCAGAGATTCCCTTGCTTCCCTTCTGAGGGTCGGTTGAGGCAAAAACAATAAACACATCCGCTTCCCCGCCGTTGGTGATAAAAACCTTGGACCCATTTATTCGATATTTTCCGTCTTCCTTTACTGCTACTGCCTTGGATTTCAAGCTCGCGGCATCTGAACCCGAGCTTTGCTCAGTTAAGCAAAAGGCGCCCAGATATTCACCGGCGGCTAACTTAGGCACATATTTTTGCTTCTGCGCTTCCGTTCCAAAATAAACGATTGGATTTGTGCCAACAGAAGTATGAACGGACAGTATGACACCAAGAGTTGGACTTACTTTGGAAATCTCATTGATGGCGATGATATACGACATGAAATCCATACCTGCGCCACCGTATTTTTCTGGAATGGGGATTCCCATCAAACCAAGCCCACCCATTTTTTGCAGGATCGTTTTTGGAAACACTCCCCTTTCCATTGTCTCGATATGAGGTGTAATCTCATTTTCTGCAAAATTGCTTACCATCTTCCGCATCATTTCCTGTTCTTCGGTAAACTTGAAATCCATTCCTTCACTCCTCCCTAGCTGCAAATGCTTTCTATGATTGGTTATATTCATAAAATCCACGTCCTGCTTTCTTGCCTAGCCACCCTGCTTTCACATATTTCCTTAACAGCGGACACGGTCGGTATTTATCGTCTCCCAGCCCCTGGTGAAGGGTTTCCATTATGTATAAGCATGTATCGAGCCCAATGAAGTCAGCTAGCGTAAGCGGGCCCATGGGATGGTTCATTCCCAACTTCATTACATCGTCAATCGCCTCTTTAGTAGCGACGCCCTCATAAAGTGTATAGATGGCCTCATTGATCATCGGCATCAAAATCCGATTCGCTACAAAACCTGGAAAATCATTGACTTCCACCGGTACCTTGTTCAAGGTTTCAGCCATCTTTTCAACCTCTTTATAAACTTCATCCGATGTAGCAAGGCCACGGATGATCTCAACCAGCTTCATGACTGGAACGGGGTTCATAAAATGCATGCCAATTACCTTTTCCGGCCTATTCGTGGCAGCGGCTATCTCAGTAATCGGAAGTGAAGAAGTATTGGATGCAAGAATGACCTGCTGCGGCGTGATTTCATCCAGCTCGGCGAATATTTTTGTTTTTATTTCCATATTTTCCACTGCCGCTTCAATCACTAAATCAACGGCAGCTGCATTTTTTAAATCCGTCGATGATGTCAAACGGGAAAGGATTGCATCTTTATCCCCGGGCCCCATTTTCCCTTTTTCCACTTGACGGGAAAGATTCTTGGTAATTGTCCCTAGTCCCTTTTCTACATATTCTTCTTTTAAATCGTGTAAAAGTACTTCATATCCGCTCATTGCACAAACCTGGGCAATGCCAGATCCCATCTGTCCCGCACCAATGACCATCACTTTTTGAATGCTCATGAAAACCCCTCCTCATTTATCTATGAAACTATCATCCTTGTTTTGGCACTTCGATTAAAATGGCATCTCCCTGCCCGCCTCCACTACAGATCGCTGCGATGCCCAATCCTCCTCCGCGGCGTTTCAATTCATGCATCAGCGTAATGATGATGCGAGCACCACTTGCCCCGATTGGGTGACCTAATGCTACAGCACCGCCGTTAACATTCACTTTTCCAGGCTCGATGTTGGCAATTTTCCCACTGGCGAGTGCAACCGCTGCAAATGCTTCGTTCACTTCAAATAAATCAATATCCTCTATCGATTTACCTGTCTTCTTCAGGATTTCATTTATGACCAAACCTGGCGTTTTAGGGAAGTCCTTTGCTTCCACTGCCACTTCTGCATGAGCCACAATATAGGCAAAAGGCGTTTTCCCTTCTTTTTCCGCACGTTCCTGACTCATCAATACGAGTGCTCCTGCCCCATCATTGACGCCAGGTGCATTACCTGCCGTAATGGTTCCCTCATTATTAAAAGCTGGACCTAATTTAGCTAACTTCCCGGCAGATGTATCTTTTCTTGGGCCTTCATCTTGTTCGATGGTAATTGGTTCGCCTTTTCGCACCGGCACCTGTACGGCAATGATTTCTTCTGCAAGAATACCGCCATCGATTGCTTTTATCGCTTTTTGATGACTCTCGTAAGCCCAGCTATCCTGTTCCTCACGGGTGATTTCAAGATCTTCGGCAGTACTGTTTCCGTAAGTTCCCATATGAACGCCTGTAAAGCTGCAACTAAGTCCATCCGAAATCATGGTATCCTTAAGTTGGGCATCTCCCATCCTTAGGCCCCACCTTGCTTTCGGAAGAATATAAGGCGCATTGCTCATCGATTCCATTCCACCGGCAACAATGATTTCTTCTTCACCTAAGCGAATGATCTGATCAGCCAATGTAACACTGCGAAGTCCTGATGCGCATACTTTATTAATGGTTTCCGTCTTCACTTCCCAAGGCATTCCAGCATGACGTGCTGCCTGTCGTGACGGTATTTGACCTTGGCCCGCTTGAAGTACATTCCCCATGATGACCTCGCCTACTTGCCCGCCTTCAACCCCTGCCCGATCAAGTGCCTCTTTGATTGCTATTCCACCAAGCTGAGATGCTGTCAAACTGCTAAGGCCGCCGCCAAATTTACCAAAAGGTGTTCTCACACCACTAATAATCACTGTTTTTGCCATCATTATTTCCCCCTTCAATAACATTGATTGAACGCTCGCTCAATATGAAGTTAAAAAAAATCGTTTTGTAAGCGCTTAATATCATCTTACATAATTTTTACAAAAATTAAAATATTTAGTTTGTAAATATTTAAAAATTGCCTGCTTCCATTTGGCATTCCATATAGAAGAAGCAGGCATTCCGTTTTAAATTAAGATGCAATCGATTTATTTTCACCAATGACCGCTTTTTCGAGCAGTTCAGCTACATCATACGTTTTAACATTTTCCTCTACTTCTTTTGCCTTCGTCCCATCAGATAGCATGGTCAGGCAATAAGGACATCCGGAACTGATCACTGTTGGACTGACGGCGAGTGCTTGTTCAGTACGTGCCACATTGATGCGGTTTCCTGTTTCCTCTTCCATCCACATCAAACCGCCTCCAGCTCCACAGCACATCCCTTTTTCACGGTTACGCTCCATCTCAATAAGTTTCACACCTTCAATGGATTGTAAAATTTCACGCGGCGGGCTATATACTTCATTGTACCTTCCCAAATAACAGGAATCGTGGAATGTAATCGTTTCATTCACTGGATACTGAGGCACCAATCTGCCTTCACTTACAAGTTTGGCTAACAATTCAGTATGGTGATACACTTCAGCTTCCAAGCCAAAATCCGGATACTCATTCTTAAAAATATTGTATGCATGCGGGTCGATCGTTACGATTTTCTTGATTTCATTCTTCTGGAATTCTTCTATATTCTTCATGGCAAGCTCTTGAAAAACAAACTCATTTCCCAATCGACGAGGAGTATCCCCTGAGTTTTTCTCCTTATTTCCGAGGATTGCAAATTTGACGCCCGCCTCATTCAATAATTTTGCAAAGGAAAGGGCAATCTTCTGGCTTCGGTTATCGTATGATCCCATTGAACCTACCCAGAATAAATATTCGAATTCCTCGTCTGCCTTTTGTAATTCCTTCACGGTAGGAACGCTGACATCTTCCCGAAGGCTTCTCCAATCTTCTCTCTCTTTACGGTTAAGCCCCCACGGATTTCCTTGACGTTCGATATTTGTCATGGCACGTTGTGCATCTGGATCCAGCCTGCCCTCTGTCAATACCAGATAACGGCGCATATCGATGATTTTGTCGACATGTTCATTCATTACCGGGCATTGATCTTCACAGTTCCGGCAAGTCGTACATGCCCAGAGTTCTTCTTCCGTAATGACTTCGCCAATAAGGCTCGGACTGTATGCTTCGGTCGCTGCAGCTGATTCCTGCGCCCCCTTTGCGGCACTCGCTAGAGCTATCTTATTTCCCTCCGTATTCCCAAAAACAAAAGATGGCACCCATGGCTGCTTCGTTGTAACGGCAGCGCCTGTATTTGTTAAATGGTCACGCATCTTGATGATGATATCCATCGGTGACAGCATTTTACCGGTACCAGTAGCAGGGCACATATTCGTACAACGCCCGCACTCCACACAGGCATAGAGGTCCACCATTTGATATTGCGTCAAGTCTTCGATATATTTGGCGCCGTAATATTGATTGCCTTCTTTGTCGAAAACTTCTTCTTCCAAATCAACCGGCTTCAATTTTCCCGGATTGTCCAGGCGATTGAGGAATACATTTATCGGACCGGCAATCAAGTGGGCATGCTTAGATTGCGGGATATAAACAAGGAACGATAATATGATCAGTAAATGCAGCCACCAAGCTACATAAAAAACAACTGTTGCCGCCGCTGTTCCCATCCAGCCAAAAAGGAAAGCAATGCTTGATGCGACTGGCTCTGACCAAGTTGCATCGTGTCCATGCCAGATCATTCCCATTCCATTCCCCAGTAACACGGTAATCATGATTCCAGTAATGAAGATGACAACCAATCCTGCTTTGAAATCCCTTTTCAAGCGAACGAGCTTCTCGACATAACGACGGTAAGCCGCCCATAGGATTGCTACAAGAACGGTAAGCGTCACAATTTCCTGGAAGAAAGTAAAGGCCGGATAAACAGGGCCAAACGGTAAATGCCATCCCGGTCTTAAGCCTTTAATGAAGAAGTCCAGTGCCCCAAATTGCACTAAGATGAAACCATAAAATAACATGGCATGTATGATTCCGCTTTTCTTATCTTTAAAGAGCTTTTTCTGTCCAAATACATAAACCCCTATTTTCACAAGACGATCTTTCACACGGTTATCGAATTCCACTTTTTTGCCAAGTTTTATATAAGCTATACGAGTCCTTACCAAATAGATAAATAGACCCGCGGCGTAAGCGGTTACAATCAGGAATGCAGTTAAGTTGATCCACAGCAAGCCATTCATTTCCATGCAGTCTTTCCCCCTTTTTGTAAATTGTAAAATGCCAAAAGGCAGCCATTTAAATAAAATTGAAAATTTGGCATTTTTCTGAAATTTAATTAACTCCATTATATAATGAATGAGCATTCAGTCAACTTTTTTCTTCTAAAATCATATTTGATTTTTCTACACCTTATTGTATAGTTCGACAATTCCGTTAATTTCCCCTTCTGTATTCTAAAAAAAATTGAGGTTCCTTTCCCCGCTTTTTAATGGTTACTAACAGGGAATTTGAGCCAAACTAAATGAAATCATTTAGGGGGGATTTTTTTTGAAGATTATCACTACGATTGCCTCTATATTTTTATTGATCTTCACTTGGTGCTGGGTTGATCTTAAGTTAGGGCATAAGCGTTATATGAAGCAGGCAACCAACATTAAATATCCGCCTCGGAACAGTGACATGACTATATTCACATCAGGAAAAATCCTGTTTGATGATTTTATGAAAGAAGTCAAGCGAGCTCAGCATTCCATCCATATCCTTTTTTATATTGTGAAAAATGATAAATTCAGCAAGGATTTTTTGAAGTTACTGCAATCAAAAGCGGAAGAGGGCGTGGAAGTGCGACTTTTAGTAGATTGGGTTGGAAGTAAAAAGATTTCCCGCAAAACCATTCAGGAGCTAACTAAAAGCGGGGTTCATTTTTCTTTTAGCTTTAAACCGAAACTTCCTTTCCTTTTCTATACAATACAAAAAAGAAATCACCGAAAAATTACTGTGATAGACGGCAAAATCGGCTATCTTGGGGGCTTTAATATCGGTAAGGAGTATATTAACCAAGGGGAAAAGCTCAACCCTTGGAGGGATTATCACTTGAAAATGACCGGGGAGGGGGTAAGGGACCTGCAGGAAGTCTTCCTCTCGGATTGGTTCTATGATACAAACGAGGATCACAGGGGAACACCTGCCTATTTCCCGACATTGACTCCCGGGTCGCAGGTACATCAGGTTTTTGTCACGAATGGAAGTGATCTTGAACAGTCTTTAGCACGCATGATTCAGCAAGCCAATAATAAAATCATCATCGGGACTCCATACTTCATTCCCAGTGAAACTCTATTTCAAGAATTAAGGGAGGCCCTTGCACGCAATGTTTCCGTAACGGTCATCGTACCTGAAAAATCAGACCATGCCCTTGTCAAAGAAGCATCCTTTCCCTACTTCCGGGTACTATTAAAAGATGGGGCTGAAATCATGCAATTCCAAAGAGGGTTCTACCATTCTAAAGTGATACTTATTGATGATACAATCTGTGATATCGGTACGGCTAATTTTGATAAACGCAGCCTTTTTTTAAATAGTGAAATCAATTGTCTGGTATTTGACCGGGCATTTATAGCAGATGCAGAAAAGGAATTGGCGGTGGACCTAGCTGAATCCAAGCCATTAAGCAGTGACGCGCTTTCCTCCATGAATGTTGTCCGATCAGCAAAAGAATCGCTGGCCTCCGTCCTTTCTCCTTTTCTTTGAAATCCCGCTGTTCAAGGAGAAAATATAATGAAAATAAGATTTGGATTTGTATCCAACGCAACCTGTTTATGGGAAGCTTCTCCAGCTAAGACACTTACTTTTAAACGATATAGCACACTTGGCACGGAAAAAGGGATGGAAAAACTGCTGAGTGTGACTAGGCAGAACATTGAAAATACCTTAAGGGTCCTTCAATATAACACGGCCCACCAAATAGAAATATACCGGATGTCCAGTTCAATTGTTCCTTTAGCCACGCATCCCGAAATAGAATGGGATTTCGTCACTCCTTTTAGAAGAGAGTGGAAACAGCTTGGAGATTGGGTTTCTGAACATAAGATGAGGATTAGCTTCCATCCCAATCAGTTTACGCTGTTTACCAGCCCTAAACCCGAGATTACACAAAATGCCGTAAAAGATATGGAGTTCCATTATAAAATGCTTGATGCAATGGGCATTGCAGACTCTTCTTTTATCAATATCCATGTCGGCGGAGCCTATGGTGACAAAGATTCTGCCATAGTAAGGGTTCATGACAATCTTAAATCGCTTCCTATCCACGTCAAGGAAAGAATGACCTTGGAGAATGATGATAAAACCTATACAGCATCAGAAACCCTGAGGGTATGTAAGAAGGAAGGCATTCCACTTGTCTTTGATTACCACCACCATCTCGCAAACCTTTCAACTGAGCCTCTTAACGAGCTGCTCACCGAGGTGTTCACCACTTGGAGTCAGGCAGGGGCGGTACCAAAGATTCATATTTCATCCCCGAAATCGGCAGGTGAATTTCGCTCGCATGCTGATTATATCGATTTGGAATTCATCATGCCCCTTTTTAAAGTGCTTAAGGGACTTGGACAAGACGTGGATTTCATGATTGAAGCCAAGATGAAGGACCGGGCGATGTTGCAGCTGATTGAAGATATAGCTAAGGTACGTGGTGTAAAAAGGGTATGCGGCGGTGCCATCGAGTGTTAATCAAATTAAAAAAAGCGTCTGTTTCGTTAGAAACAGACGCTTTTTCCTTTACATTTTTTCCGGCGCCGAAACCCCGATTATAGCTAATGCATTCTTTAAAGTAATTTGGACGGATTTGACCAGTCCTAGACGTGCCTTACTTCTTTCCATCTTTTCAACATCCAAAACCTTATCGGCATTGTAGAAACTGTGGAATGTAGAAGCCAAGTCGAATATATAATTCGTCATGCGGTGAGGCATACGTTTTTCGGCAGCTTCCGCTATTGCCTGCGGGAACTCACCTAATTTCTTCAGAAGCTCCACTTCTTTTTCAGTAGAAAGGGCCGAGAAATCAGTGACCCCTTCATAGCTGATCCCTTGTTCCACACCTTGGCGTAAAATGCTGGAAATACGGGCGTGAGCATATTGCGCATAATAAACCGGATTATCATTGGATTGTGATACCGCAAGATCCAAATCGAAGTCCATATGAGTATCCGCACTTCTCATTGCAAAGAAATAACGTGTTGCATCCAGACCCACTTCATCAATAAGATCACGCATCGTGACGGCTTTACCTGTACGCTTACTCATCTTCATTTTCTCGCCGTCTTTATACAGGTGAACAAGCTGGATGATTTCTACTTCAAGCTGCTCGCGTTTGTATCCTAATGCTTCAATCGCTGCCTTCATACGCGGTATATAGCCATGGTGGTCCGCACCCCAGATATTGATCAACGTTTCAAAGCCGCGCTCCAGTTTATTACGGTGATAGGCAATATCCGGTGTCAGATATGTGTAGGACCCATCCTGTTTAATAAGCACGCGGTCTTTATCATCGCCTAATTCTGTAGAGCGGAACCATGTAGCCCCATCTTCCTCGTAGACATGGCCTCTTTCCCTCAACACTTTGAGTGCTTCATCAATCTTACCGTCTTGATATAGGGAAGTTTCGGAATACCATACATCAAATCCGACACGGAAATTCCCCAAGTCTGTTTTCAGTTTTTCCATTTCATATTTCAAGCCGTATTCTCGGAAAAATTCAAAACGCTCTTTTTCATCGGCATTTACAAATTTATCGCTATATTCACTGGCTAGCGTTTTACCGATGCCAATGATATCTTCGCCATGATAACCACCCTCAGGCATATCCTTTTCGAGGCCAAGTGCTTGGAAATAGCGTGCTTCGATGGAAAAGGCCAAATTATTGATTTGGTTTCCTGCATCATTGATGTAATATTCACGTGAAACATCATAGCCTGCTTTAGACAGGATATTACATAACGTATCACCCACTGCTGCACCGCGGGCATGGCCGAGATGGAGATCACCGGTCGGATTCGCTGAAACGAACTCCACTTGGATTTTTTCGCCTTTTCCAAAGTCACTTTCCCCATATGCTCCATCCACTTTCAAAATGACTGGAATCAATTCTGTCAAATAAGAATTATTCATGTAGAAGTTTATGAATCCTGGACCAGCAATTTCAATTTTTTCGATGGATGCTTTTGAATTGTCAAAGTTTTCGATGATTGCTTCCGCTATCATTTTTGGTGCTTTCTTTGCAATCTTCGTTAATTGCATGGCCATATTCGTGGAATAATCTCCGTGTGTTTTATCTCTTGGAAGTTCCAATACAACGTTTGGAATCTGCTCTTCCGTTGCTAAACCAGCTTTAATGACTGCCGCTTTAATTTCTTCTTTCAGTTTTTCCTGTACCTCTTTTACTATATTCATGTGCTATGCTTCCTCCTTATAGGAAATCGTCATCTCATATTGACCGGGTTCGCTTCCCTGCATATGTAACGTATATTTAAGGACAAGTTTCCCTTGTTTGGACTGCTCATCCCATTGATGATGAATTTTTTTCGCGGTCGTCCGTAACCCTAACCTGCCGTATATACTTTCATAATGTCCATTTGTCGCTTCCTGCAAGCGGAAAAGCTGCCTCATTTTAATGGCACCATTTCTAAGCAGGATCGTTTCATCCGTTTTGTGCTTGATGGTCGTTTGTGTTTGACCGGCTTCATTTTCCTCTTTATATTGCAAATATAAGTCTGAACCTTTATACATTTTTGTACCAAAAGTGACCAGCTCATACGTTTCCGTCTCTGAGCCGTGCTTGATTTTTGTCTGTAAAGTCACTTTAATAGTATGCTTATCTATATCATGAAGAGTCAAAGCTACACTTCCTTCATCATGTCGTTCTTAACTTTATAAGTATAAATATTCTTCAAGGAAGTTTCAACTTGGAGCGGGAAAATAAAGTGTAAATCCAATAAAGTGAGGATAAACTTGCGAAATCATATTGTAGCAATTCATTTGATTTTAACGCAAGAATGACTCATTGGGGCGGAATTATTAAAAAAGAGTCCATCAGGTGTAAAATTCTTTTCCGGATTGGATGAAAAAAAGACCATCCCCGCTAAAAAACAGGAACAGTCAAGTCTTCCATCCATTAACCTTTTTGTACCCAACCTAAAAGCATTTCGCGAATCAGCTTGCTCGCCGTGTTCGCCGTTTGCTCGGATGGATCATAAATCGGTGCCACTTCAACTAAATCGCAGCCGACTACATTAATTTCAGAACGGGCTATCTCATGAATCGAAGCTAAAAGCTCTTTTGAAGTGATGCCCCCACAATCTACGGTGCCTGTTCCTGGCGCATGTGCAGGATCTAGAACATCGATGTCGATCGTCACATATACAGGACGACCTGCCAACTGCGGCAGTACTTCTTTCAGAGGTTCAAGAACTTCAAATTTAGAGATGTGCATGCCGTTTTCTTTTGCCCATTGGAATTCTTCCTTCAAACCGGAACGAATGCCGAAAGAGTATACATTTTTCGGACCGATAAGTTCCGCAGATTTACGGATGATGGATGCATGGGAAAGCGGCTCGCCCTCATAGTCCTCACGTAAGTCTGTATGGGCATCCATATGGATGATGGCCATATCGGGATACTTTTTGTACATGGCTTTAATGACAGGCCATGTGACAAGGTGTTCCCCTCCCATCCCCATTGGGAACTTACCTGCATCCAACACGCTGTCGACAAATTTTTCAATCATATCGATGCTGCGCTGCGGATTACCGAATGGTAATGGAATATCCCCTGCATCAAAGAATTTAACTTCCTCTAATTCACGATCTAAATACGGGCTGTACTCTTCCAAACCAATCGAAACTTCACGAATCCGGGTAGGGCCAAAGCGAGAGCCCGGACGGAAACTTACCGTCCAGTCCATCGGCATACCGTATAGCACAGCTTCAGATTCCTCAAAAACGGGATGGCTTTTAATGAATACATTGCCTGAATAGGCTTCATCGAATTTCATTGTCATGCCCCCCTTATTTCACTAAGTCTTGAACGAATTTAGGCAGGACGAAAGCTGCTTTATGAAGTTCTTTTGTATAATATTTCGTTTCGATTTCATGGAAACGGTCTTCTGTCACTTCTAATGGATTATATTTTTTTGATCCGATGGTGAACGCCCAAAGGCCGCTTGGATACGTCGGGATATTCGCTAAATAAAGGCTAGTGATTGGGAATATTTCTTTCACATCACGTTGTACATCACGAATTAAGTCTGCCTTAAACCAAGGATTATCTGATTGTGCCACAAAAATCCCATCTTCTTTCAAAGCTTTGGAAATCCCGGCATAAAAACCTTTAGTGAATAAATTGACAGCAGGTCCAACAGGTTCAGTCGAGTCGACCATTATCACGTCATATTCATTTTCACTTTTGGCGATGTGCATGAAGCCATCCCCCACTTGTACGTCTACACGCGGATCTTCAAGCATGCCTGCTATTTCAGGCAAGAATATCTTTGAGTATTCGATAACTTTCCCATCGATATCAACCAATGTAGCTTTTTTTACGCTTGGGTGTTTAAGGATTTCACGGATAACTCCTCCGTCCCCTCCTCCTACAACCAAAACGTTTTCTGGATTAGGATGAGTAAATAAAGGAACATGGGCTACCATCTCATGGTAAACGAATTCATCGCGCTGTGAAGTCATTACCATGTCATCCAACAATAGCATATTGCCCCACTCTTCCGTTTCAATCATATCCAGCTTTTGAAACTCAGTTTGCTCCGTATGTAAAGTACGATTCACTTTCATCGTAATACCAAAATTCTCTGTTTGTTTTTCAGTAAACCAAATGCTCATTTATTAACGCTCCTTTTCCATTTCATATTGTCAGTCACCTAATAGGTTCCCCAAAATCGTTATAGTCATTAGCTAGAAAAATTATAGACGAATCTAGCAGAATTGCAAGATAAATTTCATAAATGCAGTTCTTATGTTTAAAAATTTCTTTTTTTTCCATAATAGTAATAGATAATAGATTCTTTTCTGATAAGAGAGGTGAAAGCAATGGAATTGATTCCAAGCGAACGATTCAAAAGGACAACTAAATATGTTCGGGCCTTCATTATCCTTGCCACAATCGGGCTCACGATACTCTTTGTATTGCTTCTCTCTTTACTGATTTATGCAAAAATATTAGGTCCGCCTCCTTTGGTCGTGCCGCAGTCCACTCTTTACTATAGTGATAATGGAAATGTGATCGGCGAAACCGATAATGGCCAGAAACGTTATTGGGCCGGGCTGGGTTCGATTTCACCACAGCTCATCAAAGCGACTGTCGCTGTTGAGGACCGTCAATTTTACACACATAATGGATTTGATATAAAACGGATCGGCGGTGCCATCCTTGCGGATATTAAGGCAATGTCCAAAGTCCAGGGCGCAAGCACCATTACCCAGCAGTATGCCAGGAACCTGTTTCTTGGTCATGACAAAACGTGGTCGCGTAAATTTAATGAAGCCTTTTATACGGTACGTTTAGAAATGAATTACTCAAAAAAGGATATTCTAGAAGGTTATTTAAATACGATTTACTATGGCCATGGTGCATATGGGGCCCAAGCTGCAAGTCAATATTACTTTGGCAAGGATGCCAAGGATTTGACCCTTCCTGAAGCGAGCATGCTGGCAGGAATACCAAAAGGGCCGTCAAATTATTCTCCATTGGATAATTTTGAAAAAGCGAAATCAAGGCAGAGAGTTGTCCTTCAAGCCATGAAAAACAAAAACTACATTTCAGAACAAAATATCGCAGAAGCGTTGCGAACATCCCTTGCATTAAAGGGTGAGCACGGAACGGTTACAAATAAAACCGCCCCCTATTTCCAGGATGCAGTCAAGCAGGCTTTAAAATCTCAGCTTCATTTAGATGACCGGATGATCGAGCTGGGCGGGCTTAAGGTCTATACAACACTGGATGAAACCCAGCAGGATGCTGCCGAAAAAGTTCTCTCCAATATCATACCCAAGTCTTCAGGGATCCAAGCCTCGATAGTGGCAATGGATCCGGACACCGGGGAGGTCCGTGCACTGGTCGGCGGTAAAGATTACGCGGAGTCGCCATTCAACCGAGCTACACAGGCCGTTCGCCAGCCCGGTTCCACCATTAAGCCATTGCTATACTATTCAGCGTTGGAGAACGGTTTCACACCGTCTACCACCTTAAAAAGCGAGACCACTACATTTTCTTTCGATGATGGTCACTCATCTTACACACCGCATAATTACAACCATCAATATGCGGAAGGCGAAATCACGATGGCCCAGGCCATAGCTCTTTCCGATAATATCTTCGCCGTAAAAACGCACTTGTTCCTTGGGGAACAGACATTGGTCGATACGGCGCATCGTTTCGGCATCACAGCGAAAATGGATGCAGTTCCGTCCTTGGCACTCGGTACGTCAGGTGTAAGGGCGATTGAAATGGTGAACGCATACAGCATTCTGGCTAACGGTGGCAAGAAAGTTGAACCCGTGTTTATCAAAAAGGTTGAAAATCAAAAAGGTGAAGTGATTTTTGATGAAAATAAGAAACCAGAACAGATTTTGGATGAGGATAAGGCATTTGTCATGACTCAAATGCTTACAGGGGTTTTCGATGAAACCTTAAATGGCTATACGAAAGTGACTGGCAGCACCATCAACTCCCAGCTGACCCGCCCATATGCCGGTAAATCAGGTTCCACCCCGACGGATAGTTGGATGATCGGTTACACACCGGAGCTTGTAGCTGGAGTATGGACTGGGTATGATCAAGGGAAAAAGATCGAGATCCCCGCTGAAAAAAGCTATGCTAAGAAAATCTGGGCTTCCTATATGGAAAAGGGCCTACAGGGGAAACCGGCAAAATCATTTAAGGAAACGAAAAACGTAATCGGGGTAAACGTGAATCCCGCAAGCGGAAAATTGGCAACAAAGGATTGTCCTGTCTCAAGACTGACTTATTATGTTAAAGGAACTGAACCTGTCGAATACTGTGCCGAGCACTTTAAGGGTAAGGGTCCGAAACATGCCCCAAAAGAAGAAGAGCAAAAAAAGTCCCCGTGGTATAAAAAAGTCTTAAAACCATGGGGATAACGAAAAACCCCGAAGCCGGTAGCGGCTTCGGGGTTTTTCTGTCCTAGTTCCACAGTGTCTAAACTGCTGTCTTTAAGTTTACTGATTTTATCCGTTTCCTACAAGTGCATTTTTCACTAAACTTAACATTTCATCCATTAAATCAAATTCAAACCGTCAATGACTCCTTGAGCTTTGCTGAAGAGCGCTCCCACATTCCTGCATCATGGTTTTTCAGGAAGTCTGCAAGTATACGTTTTGATTTATCGTCCATGTCCTCGACGATGATATGCCGTTTAAGCGATTTATCCATCCGGTTAACATGCTCCGGAAGGGATTTGTAACCGCGTCTAATTGACCGGTCGACCATCATTTCACACGCTGTCACACCTGCATAGTGCGGACCATTTTGGGTGGCTTCAATGGTCACCCAAACAAGCCAGTACGGTTTGGCATTCGGGACCTCCTCTTTAGTCTTTAAAAACTTAATCCCTTTTTCCACTGCACTCCTTGCATGCATCGCGCCGATATCGACCTCGGCTTCACCTGCATCCACATCGATGATGACCGGGGAGATATTATCGAGCGTCAAAACCCCTGCTCCATATCCGCCATGACCTTCTGTAGGGTCGTTTTTTATAATATTGAAGCCTACCTTTTTCTTTGGTTGTTCTTCCATGTTTGTATCCCCCTTTATCGTTTGTCATTCCATATAATTTAAAAAAGCAAAAGTGTAAAGAACTGATTCAAGGCTCCGCCTACAAATGGCACAACATTGTTCAAAATCGGGCTAATCGTATACCGGCTTAGCGGTGTGATGATCAGAATCAAAAAAATCAGGGAGCCATATTGTTCATACTGGGTCATTTTTGCCCGCAAATCAGCTGAAACAAGATCCTGTACGATCCTATAACCATCGAGCGGCGGCAGCGGTATCAGATTAAATACAAACAAAAGGATATTTAAGTTGATGAGCATCTCGAAGAATGGCTGAATGAAAAACGGTAAATCAGGTCCAACGCCTGCCGCCAGTAACCCGTAAAAAATTAAATACCCTAAAATTGCAACAAGCAAATTACTGAACGGGCCGGCAAAAGAGACGAGCACTCCTGCCAATTTTGGATTCTTGAAATGAAAACGATTAACCGGTACAGGCCTAGCCCAACCAAATCCAGCTATTAATATCAACAATGTTCCGATCGGATCCAAATGAGAAATCGGATTCAATGTGACTCTTCCTTCATTTTTAGCTGTCGGATCACCGAACTTATAGGCTACATAAGCATGTGAAAATTCATGAACCGTAAATGCGATCAACAGTGACACAATGACATATGGAAGGTCTTCCAACCTATAAGCTAAAAATCTTTCTATTTGGTCCAATAGCTTCTCCCCCAATATTTATTACCGTTAGTATACATCAAAAGAGCAAGAAGTGAAAAAACTCTGACTTCCACATCTTGCAATTACTTTTCCATTGTGAAACACTACAAGATAAGAGAGGAAGGGGGGAATGAGAGATGCCATATGTAACAGTCAAAATGCTTGAAGGCCGTACAGACGAACAAAAAAAGGCTTTAGTCGCAAAGGTGACGGCAGCCGTTACGGAAACAACTGGAGCACCAGCTGAAGCCGTGACGATTTTCATTGAAGAAATGTCAAAAAATCATTTAGCAGTAGCCGGTGTCCGTAAAAGCGATCAATAAGATTTACATAATGGTAAAAGCTAAGCCATCAATTCGGCTTAGCTTTTGTTTTTAACTGCTCAATATATTCATATGCCCCATCAATTTCTTCAAGCGTATATTTTTGTTTGCTTTTCAGCGTGAAAATTTTCTCGGTTACTTCCTCTTTTTCTAGCGTGTCAAAGTATAACACCGTTGAAACCAGCTCCAAAAACCGGGCATTCTGTTCGTTCATATCGAGTAAGCATCCCTCAAGTGCCGGCATCTCCACTTCCTGTATGGATAGGAAATCCTGGCCGGCATCCGTTATCGAATAACAATATTGATAATAGCCTGCTTTTTTTTCCCTTACTTCATTCAAATAACCCATTTCGCAGAGCTCTTCAATCCGTAAGGTCAACTCCTCCGAATACGGTCCATAAAAGTGAAACTGAAACTTTTCATGAAATGGGAAGGACAGCTTCTTCGCAATATAAACGATTTTTTGTAATTTTTTTCGACCCGAGATTTCACCGGCAGTAGAAATTGCATTGATAATGTTTGCATGATCCTTAAACAAGGCTCGTCACTCCTCACCAAAAATGTACCACTTTAATCCGATAGCTCCAAAAGCTTACGAATTTGTTTTTTTATATTTTTCTTCGTAGATTCATCACGCAATAAATCTGCTGGATAGTACAACTTATGATCCGTTCTTCTTTTCCCTGAAATTGCATCGACAATTTCGGATTCACGTGATAATTCACGAATTTCGCCGTTATTTTTCAGCAAGTGAATCGGCAGCCTCTCCTCTTCCTCACCTGGCCGGTAAAAATCATACGGCAGATCTGATGAAGAATCGACGACAAGATAATAATCCGGATCGATGCCTGCCTTCTTGAAAAGCGTCCTTAATTCCATCAACCTGTTCATCTGACTGTTCGATGGATGGAATTCCACATATTTAAATAGTTTACGGTTAACGAAGCGAGTGCATAAATCTTTTAAAATCGCATCGTTTTCCTCTTCCCATGCTTCGAAATAATAGAGCATCACCGCTTCATCCATTTTCAAATAGTCCGTTAAAGTCACTTCTCCCTTGAACAATGAATAAAAATGGTTCGGTTCTTGGGCAAACTCATAACCGGATTCATATAAATGTTTCGCTCTATGTAGGATCTTGGTAAGTATGACCTCCGCACTTCTCGTAACTGGATGGAAATAAACCTGCCAATACATTTGGTAGCGACTCATGATATAATCCTCAACCGCATGCATCCCGCTTTGTTTGATGACGGCATGTTCTTCCCTTGGCCTCATTACACGCAAAAGCCTTTCCATATCGAAATGTCCATAACTCACGCCAGTGAAGTAGGCATCACGCTGTAAATAATCCATTCTATCAGCATCGATCTGACTTGAAATCAGGCTGACTACTAATTTGCCTTTATAGGTTTTCGCAATGACTTCTGCCACTTTTTTAGGAAAATCACGCCCAACTCTAAGGAGGATCTTATTCACTTCCGTATCGCCGAGGATTATCTGCTGCGTGAATTGCTCATGATCCAGGTCAAACACCTTTTCAAAAGAATGAGAGAAAGGACCATGACCTAAATCATGCAGAAGGGCTGCGCACAAGGATAGTAACCGTTCCTCAGGTTTCCATTCCGGTCTTCCCTCAAAAACATCATCCACGATTCTCCGGACAATCTCATATACTCCAAGCGAATGGCTAAGCCGGCTATGTTCCGCACCATGAAAGGTTAAATAAGTCGTTCCCAGCTGTTTGATCCTTCGAAGCCGCTGGAATTCCTTCGTCCCTATTAAATCCCATATAACCCGGTCACGAACATGTATATATCGGTGCACAGGGTCCTTGAATACTTTTTCTTCTTGTAATTTTTCGGCGGAATATTCCATGAACTACCCTCTTTTTCATAATCTCGATGCACACATTATAGCGTGTTTTGACAAAAAAACCTAACTTCCACCTTGCTAGTAAGAGGGGTCATTTTGTAAGAAAACGGAAGTTTCAGTCTGGTTTTGTTTCGAAAATAAGGAAATAAAAAATCACCGCAGTGTGTTGAATCTGGGTGATGATTACTTGTTCCATTTATCAAAAGCAAATAATCCACTCTACCTATATATCATGGATCCTACTTTAGTTTTTTATTGATTTTATCTAGTAACTCGTCTTCTGTCGGTGCAGCAACTGGACGGTTATTGACAAAGGCAAAAGACTTCTTTCTGCCAGGACCGCAATAGGATTGACAGCCCACTTCGATTTTCGCGTCGGGATCAAGCTTTTCAAGACGGGGGATTAATGTTTTAATGTTTACCGCCAAGCAGTCATCGCACACTCTGAATTCATTGGACATCCTCCGGTCACCATCCTTTCCATGACAAACTATGTTTCATTCCATTTATATAACTAAAGGGTATTTTACCGTTTCTACTTATGAATATCAAGAGGGCTGGATGATGTGAAAAAGAAGGGGCCGCCGCTAGCAAATGATGTAATTCATCAAAAAACTAGTATCCTTTTAACCTTTTTGTATAAAAAATCCAGATTTTGTCCAAAATGCTAGTAGAGCACTCCATTAATCCTGCTACACGATATTTTATATAGTTGTTTATTTTAAAAGTTACCAGAAAGGGAGTATGTAGAAATGAAGGTTCGTCAAGATGCCTGGACAGAAGAAGATGATTTGCTTTTGGCAGAAACGGTATTGCGCCATGTGCGGGAAGGCAGCACTCAGCTGAATGCTTTTGAAGAGGTAGGGGATAAGTTGAATCGCACCTCTGCCGCATGCGGATTCCGCTGGAATGCTGTTGTCCGCCATAATTATGACAAAGCGCTATCCCTTGCCAAGAAACAGCGTAAGCAGCGGCAAAGGATTCTTGGAAAAGATCAAGGAGGGAAAAAACGGCTTCTTTATACTCCGCCGTCCCCTACGATTTCTGACATAATGGTACCTCATGAACAAGAAGTGGAACTAGAGTTGGAATCCGAAGTCGATACTACCAATTATGAAGCAGCAGAAGAATTCGTTGTGGCTGAAGCACTCCCCCCTAAACCACAGCACACTCCTGTGACTTTGGAAAAGGCCATGAACCTTGATACCGTCATCGCCTATTTGGAATCTATGAACGGCCGTATGCTTCAAGCCGAAGTATTAAAAACCGAAAATGAAAGATTGAAGCTTGAAATCAAAGGGCTGAAAAAGCGAAACGAAGATTTGGAGAATAAAATCAGCCACCTTGAACAAAACAGCGGCTTGATGCAGGAAGATTATGAAACTTTAATGAATATCATGAATCGGGCAAGGAAGCTGGTCTTGTTAGAGGAAGAGGAACGTCCGGCAACTAAGTTCAAGATGGACCGGAATGGCAATTTGGAAAAAATGGCTGAGTAATAAGATAATGTGGGGTTCAGTTACATAGATCAACCACATGCTAATGGCCGAATCACCAAAGTTCATCCGAAAGAAGGAGCCTAAACAAGGCTCTTTTTTTCATGGTTCCAAGAAAAAGGAATAAAATCGTCTAAAAACGCTCGTTGATTATATCTCTGCTACCTATCATACATTCCCCTTCACAGTTTCAGTGAATGCTAAAGTCGTATTAAATGCAAAAAGCCGTTCCTGACTTACTGGAACGGCTTTTTGCAAATCAAACATTTAATGAATCGAATACCTTATCGTTTCGTTCTACCACTCTTTTCAAATATGCCTCATACAACGGCCATTCTTCAACAGAAAGAGTGTCAGAGAATATCCTTCCGCTATGTGCCTTCAATACATGAAGGAATCTGAGCATCACGTCCTGAACGCTCAATTGCACCCCCAACAATTCTGAAAGGGACGCCATTACCGAAGGGTCGATATCAGGATAGGCGAATTTCGTTTCTGCATTTCCTTTAGCTGCATCATAAAAACCCTTCACGAGACTTGCACGTTCAGCCCCGCTTCCATTGACACACAAATAGATTTGAACAGCTACGCCATTGCGAATCCTGCGTTGGGATATACCGGCAAACTTTTGCCCATTTATACTTAAATCATAACTTCCAGGACAATATGAGCCGACGATTTCCCTTGCCTCCATATTGACTTGGAAATCGGAAAACATCAATTGGACAAGCTCCCACATTGCATCATATCCACGATTGATTTCAATTTTCTGATCGTTTTCAGGAAAGATGAGCGAAAAGTTAAGGACCCCTTCATCCAACACGACTGCGAGCCCTCCAGAATTCCGTACGATGGCCTGATAATCCTGCTCTTCTAAATGTTCCAAACCCTTTTTAAGAAAAGGCAGCTTCGTATCCTGTATACCCATTACGATGGTTTGATGGTGTACCCACGCTCTGGCCACTGCCGCTGATTTACCTGAACCTACGGAAGTGCAAAATGTATCATCCATTGCAAAGGACTCCAGAGCAGGAAACTGAGGTCCAACGGAAGATTGATCAATAACCCGCCACTCTTGCTGCATTAATAATGAATCTGTTTCACTCATATGAATCTCCCTCTACATTTAATCCTCATGCTGCCTATTGATACTGCGCCACAAACCCTTGTACCGCTGTAATGACAGCCAGTTTATATACATCCTCTTCACTGCATCCCCTCGAAAGGTCATTTACAGGACGGTTCAGCCCCTGAAGGATCGGACCGACCGCTTCGAAGCCACCCAAGCGCTGTACCATCTTATAGCTAATATTCCCTGCTTCGAGACTTGGGAAAATAAAAACATTCGCATCCCCCTGAATAAGAGAATCCGGTGCTTTCTTTCTTGCTACCGAAGGAACGAATGCCGCGTCAAACTGAAATTCCCCATCCAGAATGATTTGAGCATCCATTTCTTTTGCTAATTCGACAGCATCTGCGACTTTTAGGGTCTCGGGGGATATTGCCGACCCTTTCGTAGAAAAGCTCAGCATCGCCACACGCGGTTCGATATCGAACATTAGTGCAGTCTTCGCACTTTCTATAGCAATTTCAGCCAGGTCCTGAGAATTAGGGTTTATATTAATCGCACAATCCGCGAACACATATTTTTCTTCGTTCCGGACCATGATGAATACGCCCGATGTTTTATTGACGCCTGGCTTTGTTTTGATGATCTTTAGGGCAGGACGTACCGTATCGGCAGTCGAATGCGTTGCACCACTCACCATTCCATGTGCCAGTTTCATTTGGACGAGCATGGTTCCAAAATAGTTCTCATCCTTTAAGATTTCCCGTGCTTGTACATCAGTAGCTTTACCGTCACGGACCTTCACGAACGCTTCAACCATTTCATCCATCATGATATAATTCTTCGGATCATATATTTCGATTGCATCAAGGGAGATTTTTAAATCTTTCGCCTTCTCTTGAATCAACCCGATATCCCCGATCAATACTGGTGTCACTAGTTTCGCTTTGGCAAGCCTGCCTGCCGCTCCCAAAATCCGTTCATCCAATCCTTCTGGAAAAACGATCTTTAAATTATGCCCCATAACTTTCGATTCCAATATTTCAAATAAATCACTCACTGGCTCATCCTCCTTTTCAGATACGTTTCCCCTGTTTTCCCTATATTTAACCATTCGGTAAACTTCTAGTCGTCTACTTTTAAGAATACTCTAGCAGCCAGGTAAATTCCAGCCACTTTGGTCCCTCCCAATCCGCAAATTTGAAAATTGTTTGAACACCGAAAAACAGTGATGGTGTTTGCGGGTTGATATAAATTTCCTTATACTGAAACTATGGTATATTTAAAGTTATTAAAAGACTTAGGAGTGAATCGAAATGAGTGAAGCAGCACAAACACTGGACGGCTGGTATTGTTTACATGATTTCCGTTTGATCGACTGGACTTCTTGGAAAACGTTATCAAGTGACGAACGCCAATTAGCTATTTCAGAATTCCAAGGTTTACTGGATAAATGGAATATGACACAAAGTGACAATGAAGGCAGCCATGCCCTATATTCCATCGTTGGTCAGAAAGCGGACTTCATGCTTATGTTTGCCCGCCCGACCATGGAAGAATTGAATGCAATTGAAAACGAATTCAACAAAACGAAGCTAGCCGAATATACAATTCCCGCTTATTCATACGTTTCCGTCGTGGAATTAAGCAATTACTTAGCAGGTGGAGATGGTGAGGACCCTTATCAGAACCCTCATGTTCGTTCTAGACTTTATCCGATACTTCCAAAAGCGAAACATGTATGCTTCTATCCGATGGACAAGCGTCGTGATGGAGATGACAACTGGTATATGCTTTCCATGGAAGAACGCAAAGGCTTAATGCGTTCACACGGCTTGATTGGCCGCAGTTATGCCGGCAAAGTAAAACAGATCATTTCCGGTTCTGTCGGTTTTGACGATTATGAATGGGGCGTTACACTATTCGCAGATGATGTCCTTCAATTTAAAAAATTGATCTATGAAATGCGTTTTGATGAAGTGAGTGCACGTTACGCTGCATTTGGTTCTTTCTTTGTAGGCAATATCCTGCCGGAAGAAAACGTTACTTCTTTCTTATACGTATAAGGCGATGGGCTTCCGGTTTCCGGAAGCTTTTTTTCTTTTTGCGTCCCCTCCCTTTTATTTTTCCCCGGCTTTGGAATAAATCCACTGCACATCCCATACATTTTCAATAGTGATGAATTTATTTTTTTTACAGTCCATTCAGCATCAGGATAATTGACCAAGGCAATTCCTGACTCCAGCGAGGTGAAGGAACGTTACTTCTATTCATTAGCCGACAAGAGGATATGACCTGAATCATGAACGCAACCGTTAAGTATCACTTAAAATTCATTGTGGTTTTTAAAGCCACCCGGGGATTGTCCAGAAGAGCCGTAAACAAATACAATACTACCGGTCGCTATAAATCGCACTGTTTCTCCCAGTCTACATTCTCGGATTGTCCAAATTCCACAAAATCCAATAAACCTTTTAGGAGGGAATGCAATGTCACAAAATAACCCTTATGGTAATTACCCGTACGGTGGAAACCCCTATTACCCCTATGAAAACAATGAGTTTGACCAGCGGCAGCAGCAGGCTCCTTACCAGCAACAAGCATACCAACAGCCATCATACCAGCCACAACTGCCCACTAAGGCAGGTACTCCACAACAAGTGCCCATGCCGATGAATCCAGCCACTTCCGGACCACAGGTACCTGGCATGCTTCCAGTCGAAGCATCGTACATCGAGAACATATTGCGTTTGAATAAAGGGAAATTAGTCACTGTTTATACCACGTTTGAAAACAACAAGGAATGGAATGCAAAGATCTTCAAAGGAATCATCGAGGCTGCAGGGCGCGATCATTTGATCATTAGCGACCCTCAAACAGGAAAACGATTCTTAATCCCGATGGTATACTTAGATTATATAACCTTCGATGAAGAAATCGAATATGAGTATCCATTTGGAGGCGCTGGGCTTGCCACCTATTCGCCAAGGTGAAGAAAATTTCTATAAAGAAGAGCCTCAGAATCTATTTGATTCTGAGGCTCTTCTTTATTGGGATGACCTTTTTTCCAAAATGGAGTCTTAAAAGGCTGACCTAAGAAGGTCAGCTGCCTTCATTACAAGTATTTATATGCAGCAATGGCCATTAGGACCCAAGCAACCAAGAATGAGACACCGCCAAGTGGAGTGATGGCCCCCAGGACTTTGATTTGCGTAACGCTTAGAACGAATAGGCTTCCGGAAAACAGGATGATTCCTATTAGCATAAGCCAGCCGGACCAGTTGATTAGCGGACTTGAAATCTTCCCAGCCAATAAACCGAGCACTAATAAACCCACAGCATGGAACATTTGATATTGAACTGCCGTTTTCCATATTTCTAAATATTTATCAGGAATCTTCCCTTCCAGTCCATGTGCACCGAATGCACCTAGTGCTACAGCAATAAACGCATTCAATGCACCTAAAATGATGAACAGTTTCACTATTATTTCGCCTTCCCTTCCCTAATTTAAAAATCGAACAAGGACTCCCCATTTGCCTCATCCATTTTAACCGGTTCTACATTCGATGTAGCCGACATAACGGGTTGGGTCAATGTGATTGGGTTAGGGTTTGGAATGCTGATGTTCCCAGCTTTTTCATCTACCATTACCTCGCAAAGGGATTTAATGGCGATTACATACCCCTGTACCTTATCCTCTGAATTTACCTGTTTCGCTTTCAAAACAAGCTCTTCGATTTTATTTAACATTTGTCTTGATGAAATATCCAACTTTACCACCTCGTCTATATACAGGTCAAAACTTTCATAACTAGCATAGCAAAAATCAGAGAAGAAAACACCTTGCATATTCCCTACTTTTTAATTGGCTTGGATTGAAATTTCAAGCATGGCTGTCCTGAAGAACGAAAGACATCAAGGGAGGGCAGGTTTGGTGTTTTGAATTGAAAAGCACGGCAGCCCTTCGGAAAATTGGGATCCCAAGTTATATAGAAATGACTGCACGCCATACAATTAACCCGTTCCGTTTTCTCGCCCCAATCATCGCTTCGAGATTTTCCAATCAATTGGGGATTCCCCCATTTCCATCAGCAATTGATTTGTTTTGGAAAAAGGTTTGCTGCCAAAGAAACCACGGGAGGCCGACAATGGACTCGGATGGACGGACTTAATGATTTTATGACGGGTTTCATCAATCAAGGGGATTTTAGTTTGGGCAGGTTTCCCCCACAAGATGAATACAACGGGTTTCGGACGGTCATTCAATAGGCGAATAACTTGATTCGTAAAGGTTTCCCACCCTTTTCCGCGGTGTGAGTGAGCCTCTCCCTCGCGGACAGTCAAGATGGTATTCAATAGTAGCACTCCCTTGTCCGCCCATTCAACAAGGTAACCATTATCAGGAACTTCATGTCCTAGATCAGTGTGTAACTCTTTAAAGATATTTCTTAAAGAAGGTGGGATGCGAACCTCCGGCTTAACTGAAAAACTAAGGCCATGTGCTTGATCCGGGCCATGATAAGGGTCCTGTCCAAGGATGACAACCTTTACGTCTTTATAAGAAGTATAGTGAAACGCATTGAAAATATCATCCTTATCCGGGTGAATGACTTGCTGACTGTACTCCTGCTTTATAAATCCCCTTAGCTCCTTGTAATATGTTTTTTTGAATTCCTCTTCCAATAGAGGCCACCAATCATTTGTTAATAATTGATTTTCCATTTGCCACAGCCCCTTTCCACTTTTTGAAACTATATTATATCAAACTTAATCGCTTTACCTTTTTCCATAGATTACGATTTATGTTTCTATATACCCCTAAAGTGGGAAATTAGATAGTTAGCAATCAATTTATTCATGTTGGAGGATTCCCTATGAAAAAATGGTACAAAAGAAAACGATTTTATCTGCTTGTCAGCATTGTGATCGTCATTACAGCCGTAATCAACTATAACAGCTACAAGCCTCTCCCTGATGGCATTTCTTATGAAGGGAAGGTTCATCATGTCGAGGATATTGATTTCATTTATGACCTTTCCTATCACGATGAGCAAGGGAATCTGCAACATGAGCAGCGAATTTTCCAAACCATATATCAAGCCATAGAAGACGCAGATTCTTTTGTCGTAATCGATATGTTTTTGTTTAATGCTTTTTATGATGAAAAGATAAACTTTCCAAAGTTAACCGAGAATCTGAAGGATAAACTGGTTGAACAGAAGAAAAAGAAACCTGACCTCCAGGTTATATTCATTACTGATGAGGTGAATACTTCCTATAATGCCTACCAGTTAGAGGCATTGGAAACGATGAAGAAAAATGGCATTGAGGTCATCGTTACCAACTTAGACCGGCTTCGGGATCCGAATCCTCTCTATTCAGGTGTATATCGGACCTTTTTCCAATGGTTCGGTGAAAGCGGGAAAGGATGGATTGTGAATCCAATGGCTAAAAGCGCACCAAAGGTCACCTTACGTTCTTATCTAAGACTGATGAACATTAAAGCCAATCACAGAAAAGTGGTCGCTACCGAAAAAACGGCCATCATTTCATCAGCCAATCCTCATGACGCGAGTGGATTCCATTCCAATATTGCATTTCAGATGGATGGGAATATCATCGGCGACTTTGTTAAAGCAGAAGAAGCCACTTCGAAATTTTCGGGTGGCCCAAAGTCATTTCCTGAATTAAAAGGGATATCTGCAGATAAAGGGCCAATATCGGTACAATTGCTAACGGAAGGAAAAATCAATAAACATGTCCTTAAGGCAATAAAGGATGTACAAAAAGGCGACAAGATCCATCTTGCCATGTTCTACATTGCCGATCGCGATGTTGTCGGGGCATTAACCGATGCAGCTAAACGGGGTGTGAAGATTCAAATGATATTGGATCCGAATCAAAACGCTTTCGGAAGTGAGAAAATCGGTCTTCCTAATCTTCCAGTTGCCGCTGAATTCGAAAAACTGGGGGATGAAAACATTTCGATCCGCTGGTACAAAACAGAGAAAGAACAGTTCCATACAAAGTTGATGATGATCCAAAAGGCTAATGAAACGATTATTCTTGGAGGATCGGCTAATTATACCTCACGCAATCTGGATGACTATAATCTTGAAGCAAATGTTGAAATCCACGCTCCAAATGATGCGGACGTTTCTTATGATGTCGATAACTATTTTCAAAGACTTTGGACAAATCAAAATGGAACATACACGGTAGATTACAGTGAATACCAAAAGAAACTACCTGTCTTCAAATACTTGACCTACCGTTTACAAAAGGTTTTCCGCTTCACCACTTATTAAATATATTTCGATATAAAATGTTTATACATGCCCAAATAAGGTTATATACTACTATAACCAATCAACAACTATGATAAAGCAAGATTCCATTTACCCATATCCAGGAGAATCTTACATTGAAATTCAAGGAGGAGTTTATATGTATCAAGTACATGTAGTAGAAAACGGTTTACAAGCAAAGGAAAAAATCGATGAATTAACTACATCAGGATATACGAAGGACGATGTATATTTGTTTGCCCATGATAAAACCCGTTCGAAGCACCTTACCGAGAATACAAATACAGAAGATGTAGGCATGAAGGAACAAGGCTTCCTTGATACCGTTGGAAATCT
Organism: Peribacillus sp. P4_B1; assembly: GCF_056402395.1. Taxonomy (NCBI): domain Bacteria; kingdom Bacillati; phylum Bacillota; class Bacilli; order Caryophanales; family Bacillaceae; genus Peribacillus; species Peribacillus sp. P4_B1. The sequence goes on along the minus strand of NZ_JBFUHM010000009.1, from coordinate 60,543 downwards.
CTTTAAATCACGTGGAGACGAACTTCGTAATCGAATGAGCAACCTTGGTCTTAGCGATATGGAAGCAGAACGTTACGAGGAAGTGCTTGACGAAGGCAAAGTCGTCATCGTTGCTTCCAAACAAGATAATAAAGACGGTGTTACACACTAATACCCGATAACCACTACCCTATATGATTCATAAAAAGCGAGGCACCCTACCGGCAGCCTCGCTTTTTATATTCATTATCCCAGGATACTTTGGTATGTGGCCTTTGCATGGACCATATCCTTAGTTCCGTGAATCAACGCCCGGCCATCCTCGAAAATGACAATACGTTTCCCATCTTTTTCACAAGAGAGAAGAAATGGATTGAATTGCACCAAATAACCACTGCCGTTCAGATCTTTGGCTAATTTCTCGAGTTGCAGTTTCAAAGGTTTTGGCGGTCTGACCTGTACAGTATCCCTACCGCAAAGAACCGCAGTTTTCGTTGCGTTTTCCATAGTTAAAAAGGGATATGTCCTCTGATCTCCGCAAGAGAGACAATCTTTCTTTCTCGCTTTTGTTAATTTTACGGTTTGGTATTGATTCCTCCACAGATCAAAAGTAACAAGTGCAGGTCGAACCGATTCCCAATCTTCAACGAGGATTTTCAAAGCTTCAGCAGTTTGGTGTGCCACTACCATCGTTACAGCTGGTGATATGATTCCTCCTGTGTCACAGGTCATTCCTTGAATGGGGATAGCTTTAAGTAAACAGTGCAAACATGGCGTCTGTCCTGGAAGGATGGTCAAAGTCATGCCCACACTCCCCACACATGCCCCATAAATCCATGGTATCTGTAACTTTTGTGACAGATCATTAATAATCATCCGTGTCTCAAAATTATCGGTTGCATCCAATATCAAATCAACATCACCAAGCAGCTGTTCAAGGTTCTGGGCGGTCGCGTCCATAATGATGGCATTGACTTCGACTTCATGATTGATATCAAATAGATGGCGCTTTGCCGCTTCTGCTTTTGGCAGTTTCTCCTCGACATCCCGTTCCGTATACATTTGTTGACGCTGTAAATTACTGGTTTCGACATAATCCCTGTCGACAATGGTAAGCTTCCCTACTCCCGCACGAGTAAGGGCCTCTGCGTTAGCAGACCCCAATGCCCCCGCCCCTAGAAGTAAGACATGCTTCTTCAAAATTCTCGATTGGCCCCCTTCACCAATGGGGGAAAATAAAGTCTGTCTTGAATATCGCTCTTGCACTATGAACCCTCCCATCCGATTTGCTCAGCCTCCACTGACAGGTGGAATGAAAGCCACTGTATCTCCATCAGATAGAATCGTGTCATCGTCAGCAAATTCTTCATTGACCGCTGTCATCACGGTTTCAAGACCTTCCAATTGAAATTCCACCCTCATTTTGCCTTTAAGCTGGGCCACACTCATTCCATTTCCTTCTATAGAAAGAGTCTCTTTGCCTAACTCATCTTTCAATTGGGCAAATAAAAGTACATTAATCATTGATATCCACCTCTTCCGGTTTCCCTTTTGGATATGGAACTGTTTCCAACTGATTTCCGACCCATGTCTCCCCATCTTCCCAATGTTCCTTTTTCCATATAGGGACAATTTCTTTTATTCTTTCAATGGCATACCTGTTTGCCTCATATGCATCATTTCGATGTGGCGTACTAACGGCAATAACGACTGCGATATCCGTGATTTCAAGTTTTCCAACACGATGGGTGATTGCCGTTTCCGAATCTGGCCACCGCTCCTTAATTTCAGAACCGATTTGCTCTAATTTCTTAATGGCCATCGGTTCATATGCTTCGTAAATTAAGAAAAGAGTCTTTTTTCCTTTCGTCATTTCCCTCACTGTACCAATAAAGGTCGTGACGGCACCTGCATTCCGCTCTACTACTTTATCAATCACTTCCTGGATGACAATCGGCTCTTTTGAAATTTTATAATTCATGTCTACCATCCTTTATATATAATTCAGTTTGATCAATATACCCTGCCTCTTTATAATCTTCCCTCGTATTCATATTGAAAAAAAGGTGTTGAAGATGTTCAGGATTCTCGTGATATAACTTAAAGTCGGTTTCCTTCATGATTTTCACCGAAATTTTTTCCAAAAATAGACCCATTTTCAACTTGCGTTTTAATAAGCACTCCGTCAGTACAGGAAGACACCTTTTATGATAAACAGCAAAAAGCGGCTGGATCCTGCCATTTATTTCCGGAATGACAGCATCGAATTCAGGTTCATAATAGGAAATGATATCATTTATGGCAGCCGCATTCACAAAGGGCATATCACAGGCCGTAAGGAATTGAAGCTCCGTTTTCGCAGCGGTCATTCCTGCATGCAATCCGCCAAGAGGTCCTTGATCCTTATGTATATCCGGTATTAACGGAAATTGCAGAAAACGATAATCTTCAAAAGTATTGGTAATGACCAGAATGTTTTCTGACACCTTTTTCAATTCGGCTGCCACTCTTGAAATGTTCGTAACGCCGCCTATGGTCAACAGAGCTTTATTCACTCCCATACGACTTGATTTCCCACCAGCTAAAAGTAACATAGTCCATTCCAAACGAATCACCTCCCTATTTTGGGTTTAATCCCGCACCCAACGGTAAAGCTATAATACATGCATCCCCTAATGAAGCGTCCCTATATTTAAATATTTTAAATCAATTTTGAAAATAATGACACTTTCACATCTTTGCTTATATATCAAAAGTTTGGACAAAGCATATTTCCAAGGAGCAGACTAGGCCTTTCCATTTCCTTATTAAAGGACTCATATAGGGTGACAACTAAGTTTTACATAAAAGAAATTTTGGTATATTCTAAAAATAGGATACCTGGTATGCTGATAATATCGATATCTAATTCTCCTGAGGAGGTCACATAATGACTATGAAAAGAGCTATGACAGTTGCCGGATCGGATTCGAGCGGCGGAGCGGGTCTTCAAGCAGATTTAAAGACATTTCAAGAATTCGGCGTTTACGGTATGTCCGCTTTAACGACAATCGTGACGATGGATCCTAAGAATGGGTGGTCCCATAATGTATTCCCTACACCGGTTGAGGTTTTGGAAGCCCAAATCGAAACGATTTTATCAATCGGCATTGATGCCATGAAAACGGGAATGCTTGGATCAGTGGAAATCATTGAACTTGTTGCCCGTAAAATAGATGAGTTGAAACTGGACAAGGTCGTAATCGATCCAGTTATGGTATGTAAAGGTGAAGATGAAGTGCTGCACCCTGAAACAGCTGTAGCTTTGCGTGAACTTCTTGTTCCACGTGCAACAGTAGTTACGCCAAACCTGTTCGAGGCTGCCCAGTTAGCTGGGACAGCACCTATCAAGACGATCGATGATATGAAGGGTGCAGCTGAAAAGATTCATGCACTTGGTGCTAAATATGTCTTGATCAAAGGCGGTAATAAGCTGGGGAATGACAAAGCCATCGACCTTCTATATGATGGAAAAGAATTTGAGATCCTTGAATCCGAGAAAATTGAAACAACCAACACACATGGTGCCGGCTGTTCATCTTCAGCAGCTATTGCAGCTCAATTGGCTGAAGGGAAAAGTCCTCGTGAGGCTATCCACATTTCGAAGGACTTCATTACCGAAGCGGTTCGCCATTCTTGGAAGATGAATGACTATGTAGGACCTGTCAACCATGGTGCATACCATAAATATGGAATTGCTGAAAACACCCAAAAATAACATCAAGTTTAGTGGCCGCTCAAATTCATCGAGCGGCCTTTTTCGCTTTTTTTGTTTTTATTTAGTAAACTAGAAAGAAGGAAAAGCTTATCTAGCCGCCCAGTTAAGGAGGAAATTATAGAATGAAACCTATAGACCGTACAGAGGTGCAAAATGCTATTGATACTTTCGCCGGACAAGATGTATATCTTCACCTTGAAACGACAAATGGTGCCTATGCCACTCATGTAGATGAAGCTTTCTTTTCGGCAGGTGCTTATATTCGTAATGCATTAATACAGTATGAACACGGGAAGATAGTTGGGGATGGACCCTACCGCATCGGCTTAAAGCTCAATATTGGCTGGGTATATGCAGAAGGCGTTAACCACTTCGAAATGGATGAACAAGGTAGGTTGCTGTTGGCAGGACTTGATTTTTCCGGGAAGCTTGCTGTCTCCATGCAGCTCAGCCCTACTCCCTTTGAATGAGTACAACTTGCTTGATATTTTAATATTATTCCGATGAATACTCCCATTCACCGATAACCATACTCACTGTAAGTAGAACGGAAGGAGAAATATACCTTGGAAAAAGAACGTCATGTATTAGTTATTTTCCCACATCCCGATGATGAAGCCTTCTCGGTCTCTGGAACGCTTGCCCTTCATAGAGAAGAGGGCACTCCCGTCACCTATTTATGCTTAACTTTAGGAGAAATGGGACGTAATTTAGGAAATCCTCCATTTGCAACAAGAGAATCGCTCCCTAAAATTCGTAAAAAGGAATTAATCGATGCAGCAACTGCGATTGGAATCCAGGACTTACGCATGCTCGGTTTGCGTGATAAGACAATCGAATTCGAAGATGATGAAAAGCTGACTTCATTATTTACCGATGCTATCAATGAATTGAATCCTTCATTGATCATTACGTTTTACCCAGGATACAGTGTCCATCCAGACCACGAAGCAACAGCACGGGCTGTGGTTCGGGCTGTGGAAAGAATCGAAGAAAAAGAGAGACCTAAACTTCATTGTGTCGCGTTCTCCAATAACTGCATCGATGAGTTAGGACAGCCCGATATCATCCATGATATATCTGCCGTAGAAGAAAAAAAGGTGGCTGCATTCACTGCCCATCGTTCGCAAACGCAAGCGATGGTGATCGATTGGAAAGAGAAATTCGAAAATCAGGATGCAGATTTTCTCGACTGGATCCGCAAAGAACGATTATGGACCTATAAATTTTAAAGAAACCGCCAATATGGCGGTTTCTTTGTTTATGGGCATAAAAAAAGCGCCTGCTGATAACAGGCGGAGAAAAGGGGGATAATTTGGAAAATTAATCATTATAAAGCATCCCCTAAATTTCCTATTTTATACAGACATATAAAAAATTAAGCAGACAAACGTTCCTCATGATGCATTTTCTTTCTTGCCGAGGCTTTTTTTCCATGTGCCAAATAATAAATCCCGATAAGGGCGAATGCAAAGATTGACATTCCCATGAATAACCCTTTGAACCCGGTAAATGGGATAAGGAAGCCCAATAGGAATGGGCCAACACCAATACCAAAATCATACATTGTAAAAAACGTGGATGTGGCTAATCCCATCCGATTTGATGGGGATTCCTTGATAGAAATCGCTTGACTGCTTGATTGGAACGTACCATATCCCACTCCGATAAAGGCACCGGCAATCAGAAGCGTGATACCATGATGGGATTGGCTGAGGATGACCATACCCATGGCAAATAAGAAGAGCGATGGGTAAATGACTGCATTCTCCCCCTTCACATCGAACATTCGTCCTGTAAACGGGCGGGATGCCAAAAGGAATACTGCAAATACGACAAAGAAAAAGCTCGCCGCATCCATTAAATCGATTTCCTTTGCAAAAGATGTTAAATAGGACAAGATGCTCGAATAGGTAAATCCGGCAAATCCGATAAAAATGGAAATGGGCAGGGCCCTTTTTTCAAAGTAATCACTGATTTTAAATCCCTTTTGTGGTAGAGCTCTGCCTTTTTCCCCTTCAGGCACATTCATGAACAACGATGCGACTAAAGAAAATGCGGCAAATAAAGAGGCAGCATAGAAAATGATCGAATAGCTAAAATGCTGTGTGATCAGCAATCCAATAAACGGACCGAATGCCATTGCCAAGTTTGTACTCATGGCAAAATAGCCTGTACCTTCCCCACGTCTTTCATTCGGAATGATATCTGCAGCAATCGTTCCAGTTGCCGTTGTGGCAAGGCCAAAAGCAAAACCATGAATAAGACGATCGATCAATAAGAGGGGTAAACTATTCACCAGGAAATAGCCAATGGATGCGGCCAGGAATAGAATCAAGGATCCAAGCAACATTTTTCTGCGGCCGATCTTATCAATTTTTTTCCCTGCAATCGGTCTGACAAGCACTGCCCCGAGGACAAAGATACTTGAGGCAAGTCCTGCTTGTGCTTGCGACGCATGAAAGCTATCCATCGTATAAATGGTCAATGTCACCATCAAGACATAAAAAGTTAAAAAAAGAAAAAAGTTCGCAGACGAGACAATCAGAAAGTCTTTCGTCCACAATTTCGGTTTGTCATTCATTTCAATCCTTCTTCCTTACTATTGTTTTAATTTTTCCTTCAGGAAAGTCAAAGTTCGTAACGTTGCCTCACGATCCTCTTCAGCCAAACCACTCATTAATTGAAGTTCAAACTCTTCAACCACTTTTTTGGCCTCCTGAAAAGTCCTTACACCAGTTTCCGTTAACTGTATTCTCCGTTCCCGCTTATCTTTTCCTGGGATTTGTTCAATCAAATCAAGTTCTTCCAAACGGTTTACCGTCCGGGTTACCGTCGGCTTCTCCACATCTAGATAAGTGCTTATTTCAACAAGCGTAGAACAGCCATACTGATTCAGATAATATACAATCAGCCACTGGGAATGAAAAAGATCAACCTTAGCCAATTGTTCATTTAACTTTTTGGTAAATGACCTTGAAAATTGTAAGTTATGATGAAAAAAACCATTTTGAAAGGACAAAGGTATTCCTCCTGTTTATTAGTTACCTAGGTAACTATAAACTTATTCTTTAGAAATGTCCAGCCTTCGATGAAGAAAACACTTGTCGTGAATTTGGAACATTTACTCGTGAATTTTGCTGTTTTACTCGTGAGTTTCACGCTTTTACTCGTGAATTCCGCACGTTTACTCGTGAGTTTTGCTGTTTTACTCGTGAATTCCGCATGTTTACTCGTGAATTCTGCTACACTCATGATTTCGCGCTGTTTACTCGTGAATTTCGCACGTTTACTCGTGAGTTTCGCGCTTTTACTCGTGAATTCTGCTACACTCATGATTTCGCGCTGTTTACTCGTGAATTTCGCACGTTTACTCGTGAGTTTCGCGCTTTTACTCGTGAATTCTGCTGCACTCGTGATTTCGCGCTGTTTACTCGTGAATTCGCGTTGTTTACTCGTGAGTTTTACTGTTTTACTCGTGAATTTCGCGCTTTTACTCGTGAGTTTCACGCTTTTACTCGTGAATTCCGCACGTTTACTCGTGAGTTTTGCTGTTTTACTCGTGAATTCCGCATGTTTACTCGTGATTTCTGCTGCACTCATGATTTCGCGCTGTTTACTCGTGAATTTCTGCTACACTCGTGAATTTCGCACGTTTACTCGTGAATTTCGCATGTTTACTCGTGAATTTCGCGCTTTTACTCGTGAGTTTTACTGTTTTACTCGTGAATTTCACGCTTTTACTCGTGAGTTCCGCAAACTGTATGGGTCAAATCGGGGCCATGCCATGCTCTTCGTGGTCGATGCTTCGAGGCCATAAACAAAAAGGGAACCCCGCCATTAAAAAGCGAGGCTTCCGATATTTGATCTTTGCGTTTCGGAATGATTTCATTCGAAAACTATTTTGAATTACACAAATACCACATCTCCGAGCTTCTCATTGAAAACTTCAGGACATATTTTTTAACCGGGAAAGTGGCACACGATAAAGCTTATCATCCTTTTCATCAGGATTTCCTCGGCCATCCGTATTGTTGCTTATGAAATAAAGGAATTCTCCATCTACGGATACATCACGTATCCGCCCAAAACCCGTAATGATATTAGTCAGCTTGCCGCTCTGTACATCATAACTTTTAACCGATTCGCCCCTTAAGGCAGCAAAATAAAGCTTTCCGTCAAAATAGGCCATTCCAGAAGGGGCCCATGTTTTCTCACCGGAATGAATCAACGGGTTTACCATATCAGGTTTTTGCTCATCGCCCTCTATTTCTGGCCAGCCGTAGTTCTTACCTGGATCAATCTTATTTAATTCATCGTGAGCCGAGTCCCCGTGCTCACTTTCATACAACTGTCCGGATTCATCCCACGCCAGACCTTGTGGATTGCGGTGACCGTATGAATAAACGTATGAATTCCCGAAAGGATTATCTTTCGGAATGGTGCCATCCAGATTCATGCGCAAAACCTTCCCGCCTAAGGAATTAATATCCTGTGCGATTTCCGGCTTTCTTGCATCACCTGTTGTTGCATATAGCTTCTTATCCGGTCCAATCTTGATCCGGCCACCATGGTGGTATTCCCCGCTTGGTATGCCGTCAATCAAGGTCTCCATCTCCTTCCATTCATCACCAACTTTTTGTAAAATGATGATTCGATTGAAGGAAGCCCCGCCTTCTTCATACGTATAATAGGCGAAAGCTTGGCCGCTCTTGGAGAAATCGGGAGTTAACAAAAATCCAAGTAATCCCGCTTCCGCTTTTGCGGACAATGTCTTATTAAGATGGACCTTTTGCCTTGTCATCTTCCCCTTGTCCCATTCTACGATGGTTCCTGTCCGCTCTGATACATACATTGTGTCCCTATCCTTCTGAATCGACCATGGGGAATGCAGGTTCGTTACTAGCACATCCGGATCTTCTCCTAAAGTGCCCGTCACTTCTTTATCCGGCTTCGGCTGGGTTTTGCTGTCCTCTTTATTCATGTTACAGCCAGTTAAAGTCAATGTTGCCATAAGGAAAAATAAGAGCCATCTTTTCAAAAGTCATTCCCCTTTCGATTCATCAGTTTAATAGGCTGACTGTTTAAGTACCTTTAAAATGGCCTCCGCTACACCGGATTCATCATTCTTACCTGTTACTTCATCACACAGTTTTTGAATATCGAGCGGGGCATTTCCCATTGCAACAGACAAACCTACCCGTTCAAACATGGATACATCATTATAATTATCCCCAATGGCCATGGTTTCCTGCATCAAGCCGGATTTTTCATTTACATAAGTTTCAAGCGCCGTACCTTTTTGAGCTGCCCCACTCATGATTTCCACATTTCCCCGTCCCGATGAAGTGACTGTAACTCCCTTTCCTTTCAATTTAGAAGCAATTTGATTTAATAAACTTAGATCTTTTGAGAAGCTGAGAATTTTATAATATTCCACATTCGAATGGCGGAATAACTCGGAATAATCGGAAATGGAAGTCACCTGCCCAAGCTGTAAACGCTCCTCTGCAAATTTCCTCATTCTCTCAGGGTCAATCTCCGGATTGGCTGTAACAAATACATCCACCAAAGCAGCTATTGCGTTTTCATAGTCTTTAGAATAGATTCCCTGACTTGTATATATTTCGAAATAAATTCCTTGTTCTTCGAGGAATTCACCTACCATGCTGGCAGTGGCGGCGGACATTGGGTTGGAAGCAGCAATCTTTCCATCCTCCCTGAAGAGTGCAGCACCATTTACACAGATGACAGGACAAACGATGCCTGCTTCATCTAAAGCGAACCTTGCTTCCACATAAGATCTGCCAGTCGCAATGATCACTTCCACTCCCTCACTTTGCGCCTTCCGGATTGCGTCTCTATTTTCCTTACTGACCTTTTGCATTTTGTTTAACAATGTTCCGTCCATATCAATTGCGATCGTCTTTATCAATTCTACCGGCTCCTTTTTTTCAATATAATCCCTATTTTAACCGAAAGAGCATGGATAAACACGTTTTACAAACTCGTCTTGATTCTTGGTGTAGCTTCAGTCATTTAAAAATTCCAATTATGTAAATAAATAAACTGCACCTATGAAGAAAGGTGCAGTTTGTTCTCTTAATGTAGAATCGTGTGGCTATCCACTTCCTGTGCCCGTTCAATAATCTGTTGGTGGATGTCGCTTTGAATGTCATCGATTGCTGTAAAGTCCATCGCTTTCACATAAATCTTTTCAAGTTCGTCATGCAGCTCTTTTGCTTTAGCAAGACTTGCTGTAGCTTCATTCATTTTCGTCCTGTACCTGGAGGAAACATCCATTATCTGATCAGCATAGATTTCATCTGTTCCTGGCAAGATGGCCGTTTTATATATATCAATGATTTCATCACCTTCACAACTCGGAAAATATTCATGAGGGGATGTGCTGTCAAAAATGGCAATCCCTACTTCCCGGACGATTACCATGTCCAAGCTATGCGGATCAAAACCACAATGATATACTTCCACATCAAAGCCTCTTTGCTCCGCAGCCTTTGCAATCTTTTTCAGCATCGTTGATTTACCGGAACCCGGACGCCCCTTTAAAAAGTACCGTTTTTGTACTCCTTCAGTAATATTGGGAACGAAATCAACTGCACCCCTTGGTGTAGCGGCACCTAAAAACCGATGACGAACATCAGCCTTCTTGTTAAGGACGATATCCCTATAAAAGCCTTCTATCAATTTATTGGTCAACCCATTCAATTTAACGAAATCAATATTTGCCTTATAAATGTCTTCCCATTCATCATGTATCTTCAATGCTTCAGCGAAAAGGGCATATGCCTTCTCAAAACTCTTGCTTCTCGCATTCGTCAATCTTATGATTGCCGCTCTTTCGGAAGCCAGCTGCTGGGAATTCCAAGCAGACCCTAGATTGACATATTCCTCAATGGCCCCTGGTGCCTTCGGCTCAATCACATGCGGCGCCGTCCCATCCACGAGTCCAATCTTCAAAGCCGGTATGATTACTCCATCAATGGAATCATTATCGGAAGAACAATGTAAAAACTCGATGTCATAGTCTTTATCCAGCCATTCTTGGCCGATTTTTTTCATAATGGTCGATTTACCGGAACCAGGTCCGCCTTTTAATATGAATAATCTTTCCAAACCTGCTAAATTGGAATCATATAAACTATAAAAACCTTTAGCCGTATTGCCTCCAGCGAAATAATGCATCACTTTTCCTGTCACTTTTACACTCTCCCTCACAATACAGATGTGATATTCAAGACAGCGTATGCAGAAAAAGCCTATTAGGTGAATGCCTAAAGATAAACAGTCTATTTTATAAGGGCTACAGATTCCGCTTGTGTGATTTCCAGGAACTCTGACGGTTTTAAAACGATCTGTGTACCGATCCGCCCTCCGCTTACGATGATTTCAGGCAGGTTGGTTGCACTTTCATCGATGAAGGTGGGGTATTGCTTTTTCATTCCGATCGGTGAACAGCCTCCCCGAATGTAACCTGTATATTTTTGCAGGTCTTTAACCGCGAGCATTTCAATTTTTTTTGCACCTGCCGCCTTCGCTGCTTTTTTTAAATCCAGTTCGGTGGCTACAGGAATGACGAATACATAAAGCTGCTGCGGTCCACTATGGGTAACAAGTGTTTTAAAAACGGTTTCTGGAGTTTTTCCAATTTTGTCCGCAACAGTGATTCCGTCAATTTTTCCATCATTGGCATCATAACTCATCATGCCATACTCTATACGTTTGTTATCAAGAATTCGCATTGCATTCGTTTTACTTGCTCCCATATTAATATTCTCCTTATCGTTTTCTTCCATCTTACCATTTTTAAATACAAGGCAAAAAGAAAAGCACAGTGCTTATACACCTGTGCTTTCCCTTAAATTCATTCTAAATGACGTCTTTGGAAATCAGCAATCCGCTTGTAGTCGCCTTCCAATTGCCTGCTCACGGATAAATAAATCGACATTAATTCTTCATACACTTTAACGTTCTCTTCGATTGGGACAAGTTCATTCGTTTCACCGATCATACCCTCAACCTCATCGAGGCTTTCGATTTCCCCTAAAGCATATAATCCAAGTACGGCGGCACCTAAGCTCGAACTCTCAAAGCTTTCAGGAATTGTCACATTCTGATTGAATATATCAGCCATGATTTGACGCCAGAGCTTTGAGCGGACAAATCCACCGCTTGCATGAATTTTCTTGGGAGCACCAGTCAGTTCCTTTACAGCTAGAAGGACACTGTACAAGTTATACATCACACCCTCCAACACTGCCCGGACCATATGATCACGAGTGTGATGAAGCGCAAGTCCAAAGAAGGAGCCCCTCGCATCGGCACTCCATAATGGCGCCCGTTCCCCAGCCATATACGGGTGGAATATTAGCCCATCGGATCCAGGTGCGATATTGGAAGCCATATCCGTCAGTATCTCATAGGAATCCTGGCCCAAAGCCTTCGCTTTTTCAATTTCCACACGGCCTAATTGATCGCGTGCCCATCGGAAGGTGATTCCCCCATTGTTGACCGGTCCGCCGATTATCCAATGATTCTCAGTAAGGGCATAGCAGAATGTCCTGCCTTTCGGATCGGTAATCGGTCGGTCACTGACGGTTCTTACCGCACCGCTCGTTCCGATTGTCACTGCCAAAACTCCTGGCTTGATGGCGTTTTGCCCTAAGTTGGCAAGCACACCATCACTCGCGCCAATCACAAACGGGGTACCTGCCCGAATGTTCATTTTCGCAGCTAATTCCTCACTTAAACCTGAGAGGGTATGCGTTGTAGGGACAAGCGTTGGCAGCTTGTCAGCCCCAATACCGGCAATGATAAGTGCCTCTTCATCCCACTTCAAGTCATTCAGGTTGAACATGCCCGTTGCAGAAGCAAGCGAATAATCCATCACGTACTCATTGAAAAATTTATAGATGATGTATTCTTTAATTCCTATGAATTTGTCCGTTTCGTTAAAAACCCCAGGATGCTCATTTCTTAACCACATTACTTTCGTGATTGGGGACATTGGGTGAATGGGTGTTCCCGTCCTATGATACAATTGCATCCCCTGTTCCAAAGCCTTCAATTTCTCCGCATAAGAAACACTTCGATTATCCGCCCAAGTAATGCTATTCGTTAGCGGATTACCGTCTTTCCCCATGGCGATCAAGCTATGCATTGCCGAACTGAACGATATGAAACCCAGTTCATCCTTTTCTATACCGCTTGCAATCATGACCTCGCCTATAGTAATGATGACCGCTTTATAAATTTCTTCGGGGTCTTGTTCCGCAACGGAAGGAGTTGGACTGTGAAGAGGGTATCCCTTCGAACAAGATTGGATAACTTCCCCCCTTTTTGAAAAAAGAACAACCTTCGTACTCGTCGTACCAATATCGATTCCCATCATATAACCTGAATGTTTCATACTTACATCATGCTCCTTTCTCTTAAACAATTGAATTCAATAGTAAGATTAGGATAAGTGAAACGACTGATATATTCGTTCCCATAACCGTCCAAGATTTTGCCGTTTGTGCGACTGTTAAATTAAGGAGCTCTTCGATCATCTCAAATCCTCATCATTCAAGTGGGATGGAATTAATGAACTCAAACCGATAGCAAGGACCAGCGATTTAAAATTAACACCTGGAAAAGAAGATATGATCGGCAGTACACTACCTGCCGCAGCTGTCATCACGACAGTTGCTGAACCTGTGGCCTCTTGAATCATAACTACCAAACAGAATCGGTGAAATATCAAAGGAAGCCCCTTAACTTGCAATGGCTTCACGACTCCACTCATGATCAATACATTCCGCCAGCTCCGATATTCAAAATAATGGACGCGGTTGGAGCAAGACAGGCGGATATAAATTGGTTTATTTCTTCTTTATTAAAACGTCTGGTGTAACCTAATGTAAAGAATGCAACCCCACAGAGACCATGTGGGCGATGATTATTTTTCAAATGAAGGCATGCCAATTCATTCTTCAGCAAACACGGCATCGAAAGCACCAACCTGCTTTAACACGTGATTAAGGTAATGTCGAAAGCAGGGAGTATTACTGCCCCTGTCTGAACAGCATCTGCAACATCCGGAACATCCATACCTGCGACAATCCTTAAAATGACGGAAGCAAGCAGTAACCATTGGTGACATTTAGCTTTTGGATGATAATGATCAAGAAAATCATAAAACTGGGCCATAAATCAATAAACTATTGTTATGGATCAATCCAAATAAACGCAACTCTTTTTGATGTTGATTAAAAAGACCGTTATGATTGTTGTCATTCCTAAACCAGCCCAAACCTTTGGAACCCCTTATAATCTCTCTATGTATAGAAGGTAAAATCAGAATAATATTTTATAATGAAAAAATAACATAATAGAGAATTCAAACGCTTTTCTCATGAAGCATTAAATGTATGACCTAAATGAAAAAAGCATCGACCCAGTTCATTGTGAACTGGAACCCGATACCTGATTCATTCATGAAATGATCATTCACCAATAAAAAGAGGACCGGATTGGAGCTTGATTTCTTCCTCCAGATGTTCAGGATAAGCAATGAGGAAGCAGGTAGATGGTCCAGACGATTTTTCGATATCGACTTTATTACTTATATGGATAGAAACACCTTCACCACTTGGGTCCAGATGCTTCCACTCATACGCTATCCCTTTTGAACCGACTGGAAGTGCCTGAACTTCTTCCATTTCACATAGGCTTTTATATAAAGATAATGGGGCGATCCAATCTTGTTGATCCATAACTTCTTCTCCAACGAGCGGCCTGCCGATGAGAGCGATTTTCTGTAAAGGATGTTGCTTTTTAACACCTTCATTCCTTCGTTTACCAATCACCATGAGACCAATTGCTGATTGAAGAAGCGGCATGTTACTTTCTGTGCTGCCAGTAATGGGAAGGCCCTCCATTCCCAATTCTTTCAGCCCCTCCCTGACACCCCTGGTCAAGTCCTCCCAGGCTTCATTACCGCAGAAATTATTTAGAACGACGGATACTGGACTTCCGCCAACCCCCAAACATTCCATGACGGCAACCCGAAAGGAATAATATCCAACGACCCCATAAGGGACATGGACCAGGTCTTTTTCCTTCAGACCGATTCCGCCACTATTATCACTTGAAACAATCAATGAATCTGATTCGGAAAATGGTAAAATCAATGAATCACTCATTCTACGAGTCTATCTTCAAAAATCATTTTTTTCAAAACAGGCTCCAAGCGTGGCATTAAAATGGCTGCCAATACTACATTTACCGCCGTCGCCGCCGTTAATCCCGGAACAAGCAACGTGTAAAAACCCGTGCTGACCAGAAAGGCGAAAGGCAGGCCCAAGATGAAGGCGTTACCGATGAAGAAGAGGAAAAATGCGCCTATTTTTTTTCCGTGTATATATAAAATGCCAAACATCCATACGAGGACTGCCATTTCGGCCATTATCAAAAAATGGAATGGCCCAAGTGGCATGCTGCCCATGAACGCTGAGATGATATGACCAAGCCCCGCTACAATAGCCCCCGATACCGGTCCAAGTATGACAGCCGCCAAAAGGGCCGGAAAACTATCCAAAGCGATGCTGCCGATTGGGGAAGGGATTTTAATCATCGCCCCCACCGCCGATAAGGCAATGAATATAGCGATTGCACTAATTTTTCTTACGTCCATGTTTACTCTTTTTCCTTTCTTTTCCCTCCACGGAATACATTTGCACTGCGGATATATTCCACATCTTTCACACCAAGGCGGAAATTGATCACACGTGCAACAGCAAAGAAGTAATCCGACAAACGATTTAAATATTGTAGAGATAATGGTGAAACTGCCGCACCCGACTTAATCAAAGAAACGACCAACCGTTCCGCCCTGCGTGTAACCGTTCGGGCAATATGAATGGTTGCAGACGCTTTTGAGCCGCCAGGCAGGATGAATTTTTCCAATTCCGGCGCTTCGAGTATGAAGGCATCTATTCGTTCTTCCAAATAGGTAATGGCCTCATCCGTCAGCTTTTGTGGTGCCTTCTCGGAAACGGTTGCCAAATCACCGCCACAGTCAAATAACTCATGCTGGATTTTCTCTAGATCGGCCAATACATCCGTAAATATAGCGGGATCCAATTCAGTCACCGCAAGACCGATATAGCTATTCACTTCATCCACTGTTCCATACGATTCAACACGGATGTCATCCTTGTCAAGCCGGCCTCCGATTACGCTTGTTTGTCCCTTATCCCCTGTACGTGTATAGATTTTCATCCCATTACCTCCTCTATTTTATTCTTTGGTTAATTCCGTACCAAATGATGTCAACGCGCCTTGATATGGATGCTACATCTTGAAAGACCCATCCACAGGCATCGCGCCATCTGCGATCACTTGCTTCCATCGGGACAATGCCTTTGGAAATATCAGAGCCGATCACAATGAAATGGTGTTCATCCCTTTCCTTCTCCCATATTCGCCAGTCAGCCATGATTTCCTTCCACCTTTTTCGAATCGAATCAGAATCCATCTTTTCTGCATCTTGTTGTATCCATGCATCCAACCCCTGCAATACAACAGTTTTGCCTTGAAAATCAATCAATTCCGGCTGTTCTTTTCGATAACCGGATAGCCAAAGGACATCACTTTCCAGACCATACAATTGCTTTACCCATTTAGTTTTCCCATTATAGGCGCCGCCTGTAACAAAGTGCATCGTTCTCCCCTCCTTAAGCTGTTCCGGTCTTCCCATATCAGCTCATATCCCCTGCCATGGGCAATCCCCCAATCAAAAAAATTCTTTTCCTTCGGGGCATAACGGACCAATAAGTCACGAATTACCCCACCATGTGTCATTATGGCAAAGCGGTTCTCCTTACAGGCAATCAATTGTTTCCAGCCATTATTAACACGTTCGGAAAATCCCGGATAGCTTTCACCCCCAGGCACCAATGCCTCCATGGGACGTTCCAGCCAATTAAGATAATCTTCATCTGCCTTCAAATCTTCATACGTCTGCCCTTCCCAACTGCCGAAATTCATTTCACGGAACGAAGCGCTTTTGACCGGAACTATATCTGGAAACAGCAGTCTTGCAGTTTCCACACAACGAGGCAAATCACTCGTGTAAATTTTTTCATACTGTGGGTAAGAACCCCTTAAGTCTTGAATTTCCTTTTCTCCTTCGGTACTTAATGGAGAATCCGTCCAGCCTAAATAGGCCTTTCGCTCATTTGCTACTGTCAGCCCATGGCGAAGTAGTGTAATAGCCACAATATCAGCCATAACCAAAGCTCAACCCCTTCCACGGATGCCCCCAGTACATCCCCCGTTATCCCACCAAACCAACTGATGACTTTACGTTTTATATAGAACAGGAAAAACAGTGCAGCCAGACACATGATGAAAAATAAGGTGACAAGCTTAAAATCGATGATCCAGGCGATCGCCAGACTTACAAGGAGGTACAGCAAATAAATGGGCAAACTGCTTTTCTTTACTGCACTTTGAAAAAAAGCGCCGAGCCCCTCTTTTTTAGCCAGTGGCATCCGGATAAGTAAATAACCCATCACACATTTGCTTAAGAGTGGAAGGGCAATGATCAAGAAGTATGTCCATTCATTGACCATTTCGACAATTTCATAGATAAATATGAACCGGGCGGCCAAAAGGACAATGACGGAGATGACACCGAATGCACCTGTCCTTGAATCCTTCATGATTTCCAATCGCCGCTCTTTATCCTGATAGGAAAAAAAAGCATCACTTGCATCGATCCAGCCATCGAGATGCAAACCTCCCGTTAATGCCATCGTCAAAAACCAAAGGAAAAAGGCAATTGCAAGCGATGACAATGGGGTCCATTCCACTAGTGCATATAAAACACCGCCCAATATCAAGCCTAATAAAAGACCAACTAGCGGAAAGGTTTGAATGGCACGGTGTATATATTTCTTCTCCATAGGAAGCTGCTTCTTAATTGGAAAAACTGTAAAGAACTGCAGGTTAATTAAAAATCCAATCACTGCGTTCATTCCTGCATGCACCCTTTCTTCCGCAATGGGATTCCCGATTCAACTAGATAGGCTTCATTCGCCTGCCCGACGATCGTTTGATGAAGCAGGCCTAATGTTTTTCCGTATATATGGAGGAAATCATTCTGGAAAATCGGTTCCTGCACCAATTCATTGCTCACGACTATTAAACAGCTGGATCGTTTTCTTATCTCATTGATCCCGGTTATTATTTTTGAAAAAACGCTTTGTAAAAACTCCTTTTCAAGCGGAACACCTGGGCCAAATAGTTCGTTATCAAGCAGGGTTGTCAGACAATCGAGCAGGATTATGGAATTCTGATTAATGTCCGCTCCTATTCGTGTAATATCCGTTGCGTATTCCGAAGTCTTCCAGGCGATTGGGCTGCTCTCTCTATCTTTCTGGTGCCTAAGGATGCGTTCACCCATTTCAACATCACTGACACGGCCGCAAGCGAGGTAATGCAAGTTCCCATCCGTTTGAAGTGCATATTCAAGGGCTTTTCTTTCCGCGAAACTGCTTTTTCCGGACCGGACACCCCCGGTTATAAAACAGAGCCTTGCTTTCTCCACTGTCTTACCCCCTCCATCAGCGCTTCGTTATCACGTTCACTCTTCACTGCAAACCGAAGCCACTTTCCATCCAACCCCGGGAAATTATAGGTATGGCGCGGTACTATTCCTTTTTTTAACAAAAAGGGGAAAAGGGATAAGGATTCATCTTTCACTAAATAGAAATTAACTGCGCTATCAGAGACACTCAACCCTTGTTCCTCATAAAACCGGAATAGTTTCTGCTTTTGCAATTGAATATAGTCTCTTGTTTTTCTCATATATGCATCTTCAGCAAGACAGATTTTCCCTACTTCCAATGCAACATGGTTGACGCTCCAATGCGGTTTATAAGTTCTTACACGGGTTATGATGTCAGGTGCCGCAAGCAAATAGCCTAGTCTCAAACCCGGAATTGCAAAGATTTTAGTCATTGATCTTAGAATGAGTAAATGTGGAAATTCATTGATTAAAGAAGCATAAGTAAAGGCATCTTCCGTGAAATCATAAAAAGCCTCATCCATGACAACCAGGCAATCCGATTTTTGACATTCAAAGATCAATTCCCTAACTTCATCCTTCTTAAATGAAACACCCGTCGGATTATTAGGCGTACATAAGAAAAGTGCATCATATTCGGATAATCTAGGAATCAACCGATCCAAGTCCAGTTTCCACTCAGGTGCATCAAGCTGATGAAAATCGACCTCACATCCTGCTGCCAAACAAGCTTCTGCATATTCCGCAAATGCCGGCTGAATGATCAACACCCTTTGATTGGTTAACCTGTTCGCTACCAACATGATTATTTCTGCACCACCATTTCCCACCAAGACGGATTGCTCAGGAAGCGCTTCTTTTTTGGCAATTGATTTTGTCAGTTCAATGGCATGCGGATCTGGGTAATGTAAGATTCCTTCGAAAAATTCAGGCCACTGTTCCTTTATACGTAAAGGCGGACCCAATGGGTTGATGTTAGCACTGAAATCGAGAACAGATTCAGGCATTTCGATTTCCAGCGCTTCGTAAAGATAATGAGGATTAGAGCCATGAGCAGGTAATGTCAAGAATAAGTCCCCCTAGCCATAGCATCAGTAGAAATAGAAAAGATGACCGATGCATGATGGTAATCGTTTTTGGTATATGTTTTGCTTCTAATCGAACAAGCGGAACGCCCATCCTCGCACGGTCGGAAACAATTCCTTTGTACATATTCCGGCCGCCTAGCTGTATTCCCAAAATGGCAGCAACGCCTGCTTCACACCACCCGCTATTCGGACTTGGATGTTTTTTAGCACCATTGAATAATATCTTCCATCTAGCACCAAATCCATGATAGCCGGATTTTGAGCTCAGCAACATCAGGAACCCAGTGAGGCGGCTGGGAATCCAGTTCACGATATCATCGAGCTTGGCTGAAGCCCAGCCAAATTGTCCATATTTATCATTTTTGTACCCAACCATGGAATCGCAGGTATTAATTGCCCTGTACACCATTGCGAGCGGCGCACCGCCAACAGCTGCCCAAAACATTGGGGCAGTAACACCATCACTGGTATTTTCTGCTACGGTTTCTACCGTCCCCCTGACGATTTCGGATTCATCAAGATCAGCAGTATCACGGCCCACGATATAGGAAAGTTTTAGCCTCGCTTCAGGATAATCCCGTTCATTCAGCGGATGGCACACATCCATTCCAGCTTGCTTTAAGCCCTTCTGAGCTATCGTAGTGGCAATGACAACAGCCTCCCAAAGGATACCTGCAAGCGGATGGATCCGATAAGCCAAGTAGACGGGTAGGCCTGTAATCAATATCACCATCGCTAAGACGATGATCAACATGAAGAGTCCATTCCGTTTCTTATATGCCCCTCTATTGAATGCCTGATCCAACTTGCTTATCATCGTTCCTATCCATTTAACTGGATGCGGCCAATTTGGCGGATCACCAATTAATAAATCAAGGAAAAACGCCAGTGTAACTGCAATAAGATGATGGTAAATCATAGATCCTCAATCCGTTTCCGATTTTTCTTTATTGCTTCTACTGTACAATCATATACACCGCGACTGATCAGCTTCCCTAACGGAGTGATGGTGCCTGCATATTGAAGCGCCTTCCCTCTTTGGGACGCTGCAATCAAAATACTGTCGGTCGATGTTCCTGTTGCACATGTATTCGTCACCTTATCCATGACATTCGAATCATGAAGCGCTTTTACTTTTGCCTCGGTTGCAGTAACTATGCTGTGTATGAAAGCCTCTTCTGCCAAATGCCCATTTATGAATATCCATGTATTTATGGTTCCTGGAGTGGAACTCCAAGAATGCCGGTCAGCTAAAGAAGCGTCGATGGCATTCCCTACACCAGCCGTCACGATGATAAAAACCGAGAAATCTTCAGCTCTCATTAACTTGAAGGCAACCGTATCGAGAAAGACGGCTGTCATCATCCCCACCGTTTCCTGCGGTTCAAATCCATGAGTTCTTAAATAGCCGGCCATTTCAACATGATGATCTTCGCAGTCATAATCATGATGGACATGCCTATTCACGAAATATTTATGCCAGCCCGTACCCGAACCGGTCACTCCAGAAGACATCGTTCTAAGCGGGATCGGAGAATTCAATTGAATCATCTCAGGTCCCATTGTCAGATAAGATTCATCAATTTCCAATGGGATAGTGTCATTGCCATGCTTCTCCGGAACGATGAACATTTGAGGTTTCGGAAGTGCGGGATGTGGATGTTTTTCGATCGTCGTATGATATACACCTTGAATCCGTTCCTGTTGGAGCACTTCATTCGGCACATCAACAACCTGAATTTGCCCTTTTTCAAGCAACATAAGCCGATCACAATATAATCCAGCCAAATTCAAGTCATGAAAAATTGAAATAACGGTTAACTCCTGTTCTTTTGCCATTTTTCTCATTAGATCAAGAAGGTCCTTTTGATAGGAAAGATCCAAATGGTTTGTAGGCTCATCCAAAAAAAGGATTTCCGGTTCCTGGGCAAGTGCCTGTGCCAGCAAGACCCGTTGTCTTTCCCCACCTGACAATCGTTCAAAATGAAGATCCTGAAAATCCGCTACTCCCGTTTGTTCCATAACCCGTTGGACGATCATTTCATCTTCTGCGGACCAACTATGGAACCAGCCCGTTTGATGGGCATACCTCCCAAGTGAGACCGTCTCTTTTACTGTATAGGAGAAAGCTAATGAGGAATGTTGAGGGAGCACGGCAATGACCTGTGCAAGTTGTTTTGATGAATATTCCTTCAAATCCCTGCCTCTTATCCGTACGCTTCCGTCCTTATAATCAAGCACCCCGCTAAGCATGCTTAAAAGCGTCGTTTTTCCGCTGCCATTAGGACCAAGGATCCCGAATAATTCCCCTTTATGTACATCAAAAGAGATAGAGTCCAAAACAGTTTTGTTGTCATATCCACCTGTTAACCCTTTTACTTCAAGCATCCGTATTTACCCTTCTCTCCGTCTCTTTAATAAAATCAGCGCAAATGCCGGTGCCCCGATAAGTGAGGTGATCACCCCGATCGGCAGTTCCGCGGGGGCAATGATCGTTCGTGCTACAAAATCCGCCAATATTAAGAATCCGCTTCCTATCAACAATGACAACGGAAGCAAATGTTTATGGTCAGGTCCCCAAATCTTCCGGACAAAATGAGGAATGACCAATCCTACAAAACCAATCGCCCCTGAAACGGCAACGGCTGCCCCTGTCAATGTCGAACCGGCTATCAAGATCCACATTTTCCGCCGCTTCACGTTTACACCTAAGTGTTTTGCCCGGTCTTCCCCGAAAGTCATCGCATTCAATTCGCTTGCATTCATGATCAAGGTCAACGAACCAATGATAAAAAACGGCAAAATGATTACGATATAATTCCATCCGCGCATTGAGACGCTTCCCATCAGCCAGCCGATGATTTGTCTTAATTCTTCACCCGTCAGCGCAATCATCAATGAAATGAAGGCACTTAAAAACGAGCTGAAAATGATTCCCGTTAAGATGATCGTTTCCACTTTCATCGACCGATCCATTTTTTTTGCAAAAGTCAGTACGCAGAGCATCGTGAGCACTGAACATAAGATGCTCAATGCCGGAAGAGTATATAAACCGATGAATGGCAGTGATATATTCAAGAATATTGTCAATACGGCGCCGACCGATGCTCCTGAAGAAATACCTAATGTGTAAGGATCAGCGAGCGGGTTCCGGAGCAGTCCCTGAAAGGCTGCCCCGGCAATCGCAAGTGATGCCCCAACCAAACCAGCGAGCAGCACACGCGGCAAGCGGATGTTCATCACGATATTCGTAAGCATCACATCCGGATCGGCAGAAATCGGCAAGTGAAAAATCTCCTTGCCGATTATTTGTATAAGTACGGAAATCGGAACTGGCACCGAACCAAAGGAAATGCCTATCGTCATTGCGAATAACAAAATTAACAACGCAATCAAATAAGCAAACGCCCATTTAGTTGTCAAATTGGTTCGGATAGACTGCTTTTGCAAGTTCCTCTACTCCTTCTATTAAGCGTGGACCGGAACGGGTCACCAAGTCAGAAGGGACATCAAAGACTTGG
This sequence comes from Peribacillus sp. P4_B1, assembly GCF_056402395.1. Classification (NCBI taxonomy): domain Bacteria; kingdom Bacillati; phylum Bacillota; class Bacilli; order Caryophanales; family Bacillaceae; genus Peribacillus; species Peribacillus sp. P4_B1. Next base: position 37,602 of record NZ_JBFUHM010000009.1, on the reverse strand, counting down.
CCATTCTTAACGGCATTTACGTCTTGCCATCCTTTTCGGCCTGTCACTTCACTTACTGGATCTTTTGTATAATTACCATACGTTGTAATGATGACATCCGGATTTGCAGCAATCATCGACTCTTCATCAATTTTTGCCCAGCCGTCCAATTCAGCAGCAGCGTTATCCGCTGAAATAATATGAAGCATTTCATCCATGAAGGTATTTTTTCCAGGTGTATATATATCCGGTGATGGCGAAACCTCAATTAAAACGGTCTTCCTATCCGCTTCCTTAACGGATTTGACTTTTTCCTGAATATCCTTGAGCTTCGTTTTCATATCCGCAACGATTTCGCTTGCCTTATCATTTTCCCCCGTTGCCTTTCCAATCATTTCAATAGATTCATAGACTTGGTCAAAGCTTTGTGCATCATTGACTACAAGGACATCTATTCCAGCATCCTTAAGCTGCTTTAATCCCTCATTTGAATTATGGGCACTTGATGCATGGGCAAGAACAAGGTCAGGCTTCATGGAGACAATCAGCTCCGTGTTCATTTCCATTCCGCCAACTTTTTTAATTTTTTTCGTTTCTTCCGGGTAATTATCATTGTCGGAAACACCAACGACCTTTTTACCTAAACCAAGTGCAAATACCACTTCTGTATTACTTGGTATCAACGTAACGATTTTCTTCGGTTTTTGTTCTATCGTTACTTTTTCGCCCGTTGCATCTTTAATCGTAATCGGGAAAGCGTCGTGTTGAGCATGATTCGTTTGCTGCTTTTCTTTTCCTTCATCAGTAGCGTCACTGCAGCCAACCATCATGCCTGCAGTCAGTAACATCAACAATATCAAACCAAAAATCTTCTTCATTTTCATTCCCCACAATCTTTTCATTTAATTTCTTCACCTAATAATCTCGGAAGGCACCCAAAACAAAAAGCACCTCCCGTTAAACGGAAGATGCTTGTATGGCAACAATATCATTACGGACTCTTAGGGTCTGCCACACACCTTCCCATCCGCGTAGGTTACAGGTGTACGAATCTTGGCAGGTCTCCTGGCTCATGGTCATCGTCAACGGCACCTTCCCATATCCCATACAGTGGTACACAGCCGTCAGCTCCCAAATACAGTGGCGGGACCGCGCTGGCATTTCACCAACTTCCCTTTTAAGTCATTAAGACACCAAATCGTTCATATGTATACAATTTTCACTGCCTTCATTATACACCATGTAAGAATCGATTATTATATGATTTTTCTGAACAAGTTTGAAATGCACCGTCCATTTTCAATGATTTGAAGCATTTTCTATCAGCGACGCGAACCCATCGACTGATAATCCAGGTGAAATCCGAACTCGATGCAAGGCATACATCCCTTGGTCCCTTGAAGCTCCTCCAGGTTCAGTAGTGACTGCCATCTTGTATCCAGCTTCTTCTGAAAGCCTGAGACTCTCTTCATTATAACGACCAACTGGATAGGAAAGCACTGTCGTGTCCTGTTGCAGGATACGATCAAACAGATCCTTTGACTGGACCATTTCCGCTTCTTGCTGCTCTGCCGTCATTCGGTTCAGCTCCAAATGGTTGATAGTATGGCTTTCGATCGAAATCCCCTTCCCCCTCATCTCCATCATTTGATTTTCAGTCAGGTGATGACCTTTATCGATGGACTTCCCGATCATGAAGACAGTCGCTTTCATATCATATTCTTTTAGTATATGGAAAGCGTCCGTGTAGTTATCTGTATAGCCATCATCAAAAGTAAGCCAGACACACTTTTCACTCGGCATCCGATTTTCGGTTAAAACGAGAAATGCTTCTTCAGGGGATAATGTGTAGTAACCATTTTCCCGAAGCCACGTCATTTGTAATCGGAATTCCTCTTTTGGTACCCGAAGGCCATTGCCTTCAGAAATGCTATGATACATCAATATTGGAAGCTGTACCGCGGACTTGGCCGTTATCCAGTCTCTCGTATCGATTCGTTCAGTATATAATTCGTCCTCCGAATCCTGCCCAGTGTCATTCTCCGCTGCTGCAGCCACTTCAATGTTATCTTCCGTGATAGGCGCAGCCGTCTTTGTGCCTATACCCTCTAAAATCCCTTGTGAGCATGCCGGTAAAATTAAAATCCCCAGCAGCGTCACCATCCATAAAACTCTATAATTCCCCACTATCATTCTCCTAATTTTTTCTAGCATAATAGTACCAGAAAACCAGGAAATAATAAAGTATTCCATTTAATGAAGAGTAAGGAAACAGGAGAGCTGAGTGCCCCCTAAGCGTCTAGATGTTTTTTTTCATAATTATTATTGCTATTAACTTGAAAAGTTTGCCTATAAGAAATATAATAAATAAGTCGTCGACTTTTTTATATGTCCCAGTAGCTCAGCAGGATAGAGCGACAGCCTCCTAAGCTGTAGGTCGTAGGTTCGATTCCTATCTGGGACGCTAATTTTATAAACCCTGTTATAATGCGGTTTCTCCGTGTTGTAGCAGGGTTTTTTCTGTTGTTATGACCGTTAAAAGCCGTAAATTGCATGTAGGATAAAAGCATTTCTGTACGTAGGAAACAGTGATATTCCATTTCACTATTATTTTTCTATGTCTGGAGGTGCTTTTTTTCATGAAGAAACAAAGACACAAAAAAAGGAAGAGGGACTACAAAAGTCCCTCTTCCTTTTTCACTTTATTTTTTTGAAATTTTTCTTAATAAATATAAAGCGTATATGATAGCTGGTATAGCTCCAATCATTAAAATCATCTTTATTAAACCAAATATAAAAAAAGAAGGCGATACATTCATTTTTTAATTCAACCCCATTAAAAGTTTTAATCTCTATATGTGTATTTTGAATAAACACGAGCACTTTTACTACTTTTAGTTAATTGAGTAAGTTTGAGAGAACTAGTAAGACTTACATAGCCATTAGAAACGCTACCACTCAATTTATAATTTCCTACAGCATTCATATCATAACCTACTTTTTCAGCTTTTGAATCAGTAACATCACATGAAGCATCTACATTTGACCAAGTAGTACCTTTTGTTCCTGCTACAGAACAATATCTCATTTTCAGCCCATAATCACCAACAGAATAATGATTACCTAATTTTAAGGTAGCAACAGTGACCCCTAAACTTTTTAATTTAACCCAAGCAGTATACAATCTATCTCCATAATCTTTAGGTCCATGAATCCATTTCCCCATCTCCGTAGAGGTGATTGCCAGAGCCTGTATGCTTCTTGAATTACTGTTATCAACTTCATCTGTTGAACTAAGGTCAACAGATGAACCATCGCTTAATTCTATTGTTGTAGGTCCTTCAGAATTAACATTAACATTTGATTCGTCTGATAAAGCTTCTTTAATCTCGTTCCATTTCTCTTTCTGGTATTGCTGTGCCACCTCTTCAGGTACAGACTCTACAATTGTATTTAAAAGATCTAGTTTATCGTTGTTTGAAAGACTTTCTACTTGATTAGATTCTTCAATACTTTTTAATACAGCAACTAAATCATCGGAATCGCTATTTTCATTTAATTTTTTAGAGTATAAATCAGTTGCCTGCTCCAATGAGTATTCTGATTTTTCTGGATCAGAAGCTTCAGCTTTATTAAATCCCGTACCTGAAACAATAATCCCAAATCCCAAAACGCCTGTAAATACTTTTTTGCAAAATCTTAAATTCATTTGAAAAATTTCCCTTCTTTAGTAAAATATTTATATACTAGCAAACATATACTAATATAACTAGTAATTGTACATATTTTCCTACTAATTATGAAATAATTACCTAAAATGTGTATTTACGACAAAAATTATATTAATTGATTAAGTTGACTGTCAGGCAAATTACACTCATCATTGAAGAAAAACTCGTGAAACTCATAAGTTAGAGTACCTGCTACCCCTATTGACGTTAACACCACAGCACTTGCCATTACACTTAACACGTACAATGTAGGGTGCGACTCACTACCACAATAGAATGAGTGAATTAGAGATTAGATTAAGGATTAGAGTCAGGACCCTACCCGGGCAGGATTTAACCTCTCAAATACTGATCCATAGGAAAGGTACGAAGAAATATCCGAAGGGTATATGGGGTGGACGTCGGTACCTCCCTCTGACCCGACTACTAGTTGGAAAATATACACCACGGTTGAGAAAACACATTTACAAATTACGGTAATTAACTATAAGCATAAACCGCAGCCGAACACTTTTCAGACTCCTTTTCTATATCCTTGTTATGATGATCAAATTTTCTATGTGCGAGGATTTTGATGCAAAAAGATAAAAGCTACATTTTGTCAGGGGAATTTTTAAAGATGTGAAGTCATAGTCGCATCTATTAAAAAAATTCCACTTTCTGCTTTGCCTCCCTTTTTTGACTGCAAATTGTAGTTATCATGATATGTATCGGATAAATCTTTAAAATTGGATGGTAAATAATAATTAAAAATCTAAAATATTACCATTCTTGAACATTCGGTGAACTTTAATTTTAAATGGCACTAATTATTTAAATTAAGAAGATAGCCGGCTTCGTAATGTAATATATAGAAGAAGGGTTAGGGGGGAGCATTTTATGGAAAAGGTAAATTCCGTTGAGTTAAAGCATTTTTCAGATGAATATTCCGAAAAACTAAATCAGTTTGAACTGCCTGAAGAACAAGGTCTATTTACTGCCTTGCCAAACAAGTTTACAGACGTTACAAAAGGGCAGCATCGTATTGTCATTTTAAGTGATGATGAACCTGTGGGTTTCTTTTTACTGCATTCAACAGATCGCGTAAAAGAATATTCGACTAACCCCAATGCCATATTGCTGACCGCATTATCAGTTGATCGTGAGCAGCAGGGAAAAGGCTATGCAAAACAAGGGATGTTCCTACTTGCCGAGTTTGTTAAATCAGAATTTCCTAATTGCGATGAAATTGTATTAGCTGTCAATCATAAGAACATCCCCGCACAAAAGCTGTATGTTAGGGCTGGATTTCATGATACGGGTTTGAGAAAGTTTGGAAATATCGGCGAACAATATATTATGAATTTAACCATTTAATTCATATTCATTTTTTTATTTCGATAAATATCTGCAGAAAAATAATGGATATACATTACTGGTATATAATTACACTTTTTTTAAAAGAAATGTTTGAACCTGTCCCAGCCGGGTATACAAATACTGTAAGACATTCTCACCAAAGGAGATGATGTGCACGATGAGTACAATCAGAAGCCAATGGAACAAAGAGAATGACGCAGCGGTGTTTAGTCCCGGTGATCAGCGTTAGAGTCAATTGAAGAGTTAGATGATAATCAAAAAGGGAATTACTAGTCTTCTCACCCAAAGGAGGATACTGATCATGAGTATTTACAGCCTATGGAATCCAGAGAATGATGAAGCAATTTTCAGTCCGGGTGATCAGCAGCCATTCTGTACGCTTACACTAGTGGATTCGGATAAACACAAAAAAAAACTGACAAAACACTTGAATATGAATTGCACGGGACCGTACTGAATGAAATTTAGTCGTAGCCGCGATATATGGAAAGGGATGGAGCGAATGCTCCATCCCTTTCCACTGTCTTTTTTTATGAATTTCGCCACTTCATATTGTCTGGAAAGATAGCCCTGCGGAAGCAGAAAACTGCAAGGATTATGCCCACTCTGCCCATGCAAATAATCCCACAAAAAGAGCCCTCACTATAAAAACTAATAGTGAAGGACCTATTTCTTTTATTTATCGAATTTCAGTTTGGCCAAAGCATCCGCTAAAGCAGTATTGATCGGCTCTTCTTTATTTTGCTTTTTCATATAATTGGAGACTTCATTTTTTGATACTTTTTGATTTTTATTTTGCCCTCTTCGTTTATTGTAAGAAGAAAGCTTTTCGTGAAAACCGCATTTACATGTGAATGTCTGTGCTTCTCCTTGACCGCGCATTTCCATCTTTTTGTGACATTGTGGACATCTGGCATTTGTTACACGTGAAACACCTTTTTTGTGGCCACATTCACGATCTTGACAGACAAGCATTTTCCCCTTTTTACTATTCACTTCAAGCATCAGCTTGCCGCAATCAGGACATTTCGTTCCTGACACGTTATCATGCTTGAATTTTTGGTCACTATTTTTGATTTCATGAACGATATTTTTAGCGTAGGCGCGCATATCGCCGATGAAAGCCTGTTTTGCTAGCTTTCCTTTTGCAATTGCTGTTAACTTTTGCTCCCATTGAGCTGTCAGTGCTGGAGATCGTAAGTCTTCAGGTGCCAATTGAAGGAGTTGTTTTCCTTTCGAAGTAACATGAAGGCCCTTCCCTCTCTTTTCGATCAGGAAGCTATTGAACAGTTTTTCAATAACGTCAGCTCGCGTTGCAACAGTCCCAATTCCGCCAGTTTCACCCAGAGTCTTGATGAGTTCTTTGCTTTCCCCTGTCATGAAACGAGCAGGATTTTCCATTGCCGAAAGAAGTGAGCCTTCATTGAATGGTTCCGGCGGTTTCGTTTCACCCTCTGTTTGTTTCACAGTCGAAATGGTTAAACTGTCACCTTTTTGAACGTTCGGAAGCAGTTGCTCGGCAAGGCCATCTTTAGATTCTTCCTCATCAAATTGATGATCATAGACTTCCTTCCAGCCTGATTTCAGGACGACCTTCCCTTTTGCCATGAACGTCTCCTGCCCCATTTTCGCGGTTATGGTCGTTTGCTCATATTCAAAAGGCGGCATCAATACGGCAAGGAACCTTTTAACGACCAGATCATAGATTTTCGATTCTTTGTCGCTCAGTTTTCCCGGTAGCGGCGTTTGCTCAGTGGGGATGATTGCATGATGATCCGATACCTTACTATCATCCACGAACGATTTATTGGCCTTAATCGGACTGCGCAGGATCCTCGATGCATACTGGGCATATGGTTTAATGCTGACGGCCTGTAATCTTTCTTTTAGCGTATCAACTAAATCCGTTGATAAAAAGCGTGAATCCGTCCTTGGGTACGTCAAGACTTTATGGCTTTCATATAAGCGCTGCATGATCGATAATGTCTCTTTCGCCGAATAGCCGAATTTCTTATTGGCGTCCCGTTGAAGTTCCGTTAAATCATATAAAGAAGGGGCAAAACTTTTCTTATGGGCTTTGTTCACTTCCACCACTTCTGCCTTTTTCCCCTTCACGGCTGCTAGAACCTTTTCTGCCTTGGCTTTATCGAATGTGCGTATATCTTTTGATTGGGCATCTTGCCAGATTAGGCGCAAATCGGATTCTGCATTTGCCGAAACGCCATAATATTTCTTAGGCTGGAATTGTTTTATTTCTTCTTCCTTTTTTGCAATCATCGCAAGTGTCGGCGTTTGGACCCGACCGCAGGATAACTGGGCATTGTGCTTGGTTGTAAGGGCGCGTGTCGCGTTCATCCCAACGATCCAGTCCGCTTCCGCTCTGGCCACAGCAGAGGCAAATAGATTTTCATACTCCTTGCCATCCTTCAGCTTTTTAAATCCATCTTTGATCGCTTTATCCGTTACAGAGGAAATCCAAAGCCGCTTGATCGGCTTCTTCACATTCGCTTTTTCGAGAATCCAGCGTGCAACAAGTTCCCCTTCACGGCCTGCATCTGTTGCAATGATGATATCCTTGACATCATTGCGGTTCAGCTGTGTTTTAACCGATTGAAATTGCTTGCCTGATTGCTTGATCACGACCAATTTCAAAGAATTCGGCAACATGGGCAGGTCCTCAAGGCGCCAAGTTTTATATTTTTCATCATACGTTTCCGGATCTGCATGTGTCACCAAATGACCTAGAGCCCATGTGACGATATACTGATCGCCTTCAAAAAAACCATTACCCTTTCTCCCGCAATTCAGCACTTTTGCTATATCTCTTCCGACCGAAGGCTTCTCGGCCAGTACGACTGTTTTACTCATAGTAAACATCCTTCCCTTTTAAACTGATTTCTCTATTATCTCACATAATTTATAACAGGGCGATAATGCATAGGCATGGCATCCAAAAACAGGTCCAACAGGTGTCGACCCTATATTCATCATTACGCTTTTTCCTGCCAAGGGCTCGATTGTCACCAAAGGGCATATATGTAAATTAATAGATTAGATAGCAATCCCGTGCAGATTTTAGTATGATGAAACGTAGGGATTTTTTCAAATTAATTGGGAGGTTCAATATAAATGAGCTTACTTTCTATAGATAAATTAGCACACAGCTTTGGCGACCGCACCTTATTCAAGGATGTTTCCTTCCGCCTGATGGCCGGCGAACATGTTGGTCTGGTCGGGGCAAATGGTGTCGGAAAGTCAACAATGATGAATATCATTACAGGACAGCTTATCCATGATGATGGCCGGGTGGAATGGACACCTGGTGTCGAATATGGATATCTAGATCAGCATACGATACTTTCTAAAGGTAAATCGATTCGCGACGTCTTAAGGGATGCATACTTACCTTTATTCGAGCAGGAAAAAGCATTGAATGAAGTAACAGAGAAAATGGGGACAGCCACTCCAGAAGAACTTGAAGAACTCTTGGAACAAATGGGTGAAATCCAGGACAAGCTTGAAGCCGGTGGTTTTTACAATCTGGATATTAAAATTGAAGAAGCGGCACGCGGCTTAGGGTTGGATGCAATCGGATTGGACCGTGACGTTTCTGCCCTAAGCGGTGGACAACGGACAAAAGTTTTACTAGCCAAGTTACTTTTGGAACAGCCTGAAGTATTGCTCCTTGATGAGCCGACGAACTACTTGGATGTAGAGCATATCCGCTGGCTGAGCAGCTACCTAAAGGAATATCCTAATGCTTTCTTATTGATTTCGCATGATACCGAGTTCATGAACGGCGTCGTCGACGTCATTTTCCATCTTGAATTTTCAAAACTGACCCGTTACACGGCAACTTATGAAAAATTCCTTGAGCTTGCCGAATTGAATAAAAATCAGCACATCAATGCCTATGAAAAACAGCGTGAATTCATTAAAAAGCAAGAAGATTTCATTGCAAAAAATAAAGCCCGTTACTCAACGACCGGTCGGGCAAAGAGCCGTCAAAAGCAATTGAATCGCATGGAACGTATCGATCGTCCAGAAACTGCAATGAAACCTACCTTTGACTTTAAAGAATCACGTGCGAGTAGCCGTTATGTATTTGAAGGCGAGGATTTGGAAATTGGATATGACCGCCCATTGCTTCCGAAGTTGTCCATGACAATCGAACGGGGAGAAAAAATTGCCGTGGTCGGCTGTAATGGAGTTGGAAAATCCACTCTTTTAAAAACGATTTTGGGTAAAATTGATCCTCTAGGCGGCAAAAGATCACTTGGCGATTTCCTTTTTTCTTCTTATTTTGAACAGGAAGTCAAAGCAGGCAATACGACACCGATCGATGAAGTGTGGAATGCATTTCCGCATCTAGACCAACCACAGGTACGTGCCATTCTTGCCCGTGTCGGTCTGAAAAACGAGCACATTACACGTCCAATGAGCCATTTAAGCGGTGGTGAACAATCAAAAGTACGTCTGTGTAAACTTATGCTTACCGAAAGCAATTGGCTGTTATTCGATGAACCGACTAACCATTTGGATGTCGTTGCAAAAGAAGAACTGAAACGTGCATTGAAAGAGTATAAAGGAACGATTGTCCTCGTATGCCATGAACCTGACTTCTATGAAGATTGGGTTACCAAAGTATGGGATGTAGAAGAATGGTCGGCTCAAAATTAATTTTTTTAGGGGATGTCGCAGAACGCGGCATCCCCTTTTATTATGAAGTAAATAAAAAGCTGACTGAAAAGGCTCATTCAGTCAGCTTTATTTCCTTAACAGCAGCTTAAACTCGTTCCGCCACCAATGTATATGTTTTCGGAAGTCCAATATCGTGGATTTTATGATTCGGTTCTTCCTCGAGTACTTTAATAACAAGCCCTGATTGACCTATTGACGTTATAAGTTCCCCGATTGTCCATTTACGCTGTACAACTCTTGAAAGGCTCCCCTTTTCCTCATCCGGCATATGCTTGGAAAAAGCGACCTCATTATTTTCGATTGCCGGGGCAAAATAGTTTCCTGTTATCTTATGCTTTTTGCCATTCGAAGTAATGAGCTTTGTTGAAATCGGGTGAAATTCATGCAGTACGAATCGGCCTCCGGGTTTCAACATCGATTTAATTTTTTCAAATAACGGCTGGAGATCGATTAAATAATGAAGCACTCCAAGCTCCATTAAGATCAAATCCTGATTCCCTGATTCATGTTCCGACGGTAATGAAAGCACATCGGAAACAATATACTCGATGGAGACATCGGACCCATTTGCCAGCTCATTTGCAAACGTTGCGTTTTCCTGGGAAAAATCAACAACTTTCACTGTGGCTCCCAATATGGCCATCGCAACTGCTTTGACACCGTTCGACCCCATCAAATGAGTGATTTTTTTGCCGGATATGTCCCCCATATATTTATAAAAAGGGTGCAGTCTCCATTTTGGGTTTTGCTTGATTTTCGATGCCAGTTCCGCAGGATTTCCATAACGATTGACAAGCGCTAAGTAATTATTCTGGTTCCACGCCTGTTCATTTTCCGCTGTGAACCCTTTCTGCTCGGCAAATAAGTAAGCATGAATCTCGGCACTGTACCTTCTCATTTCTTCATCGTATAAATAACTGTACAACGACCTGCACCATACCTCCATATCCCCCATCTTTATAGACAAACGATAAGGGTCTGTTTTAATGGTCGTGTTAAACCTGCAGTGGACAGTGACAGAAATCCCCTCGACATCCATTTGAAAAGAGGCAGTCTCAGGACTTTTTTCAGGATTTGTCGGGGAGTATTCGGAAAAAAGATCTAATGCCTCATCAAAAAGATCCCATTGTACATCAATGACGATGTTCTCATAATTATCAATATCCACTCCTTGCACGAACAGAGCAGGTCGACCTGTATATTGATAAGGAATATTAGCTTGTTCCAACATATTCCCCATTAATGTGATTGCATGATAATAACTTGCCTTCATATGAACCTCCTAGACATCAAAAGAGCATTACAATTATTCTTCTATAGCAAATTTCAAACCGGTACTCGTAATGGCTATCAGCTCTTCATCATGGCGGTCAATGCCATAAACGAGTAATGTAACAAGCATATATATTGCTCTGAACCTGGCTAAGCTCTCCGTTTCTTTTTCGATTTTACCATAGATTTCAAAAAAGCCTCGGCGTGCTTCTCTTGGGAAATAACTATATAAAAAGGATAAATCAATGGCAGGGTTTCCGATATGCACATCTCCCCAATCAATGATACCTGTAAGAACGCCTTCGTCATCAAGTAAAACATTTCGGATATGAATGTCTCCGTGAACGAGTGAACTCGGTTGCGGAGCACCCAACTCGCCTAGCCCTCCAACAAAATCTTTAACCGCATCAGCTTGTTCAAAGTATCCTAGCATTATTAGATTTGAGACATTTTCCATTAGTGACTTCTTGCGATAGGATACATCAAGCCTCATCATCCCATCAGGCTGTACACCTAAATGCTTAGCCCTTTCCACAGGGAAACGGTGAACAACTTTCAAAAAATGGGCAAATCTTTTTGCCGATTCAGCCTTCTTTGCTTTTGTTCCTTCTACAGGCAAGTGTCCCTTTACCATTTTATAACCGGTAAAAGGATAAGGATATAATGTACTTGGTTTCCCAAAAAAGATTGGTTCAGGGATATCAAGCGGAAAAGTCCCTGCAATTGAAGGCAAAAGCTGATTTTCCAACTGAATCAACGTAACTGCAATAGGGCGGCGAGGGAAACGGAATACAAATTGCCCATTGATTTGTATGACCGTATTATCGAACCCCTCCCCAAGCTGCTTGATCTCTTTCAACTCAATTTCCGGAAACTGCAGCATGATCAATTTTCCTGCAAGCTCCAACGAAACTGGATATTCTGCCAACCAAGGCTTTTCCACTCCAGTCTCCCCCTTTTACCGGTTTCTCCCTCTATTGGGGCTGCTGCCTGATCCACCCCTAAGATTACTTGGCCCTTGTGCACTGTTTGCTCTACGGCTGTCTCTGTGATCTCCTCGTGGATTGTCACGCTTTGGTCCACGGCTGTCTCCCGATCGGCCTCCCCGTGAATCTTCACGTTTGGGTCCGCGGCTGTTTTCCATCCGGCCTCCCCGTGAATCTTCACGTTTTGGTCCACGGCTGTCTTCCGATCGACCTCCCCGTGAATCCTCACGTTTGGGTCCGCGGCTGTTTTCCATCCGGCCTCCCCGTGAATCTTCACGTTTGGGTCCGCGGCTGTTTTCCATCCGGCCTCCCCGTGAATCCTCACGTTTAGGTCCGCGGCTGTTTTCCATCCGGCCTCCCCGTGGTTTCTCCCTCTCGATTTCACGATTGTCCGCTTGATTTACAGAACGGTGACTGCCTCGATTCGGTCCTCTCGTATCTATCCGTTCCCGATGGCGCCTTCCCCCTCCTGAATGCGGTCGGCGGGTACCCACTTCAGCATTATCATCATAACGTTTCTTTTTTTGTCCCACCTCATCAGGTTGGAACATTTTCACTCCTTCAATCGTCTTTCTTTCGATTTTCATGGAGATCCCTTTTTCTATATCGCTTAAAAGCTGAAGATCCTTCGTGGCAATGAAGGTTACAGCCAAGCCATTCTCACCCGCTCGTCCTGTACGGCCAATTCGATGGATGTAACTTTCAGCGTCCTCGGGAACATCATAATTGAATACATGTGTCACACCTTCTACATCAAGTCCTCGTGCAGCAACGTCCGTTGCCACTAAATATTGAAGCTTGGCATCCCTGAAGTTTTTCATGACGCGTTCCCGCTTTGCCTGTGAAAGGTCCCCATGGAGTTCTTCAGAATTGAATCCGGCTGCCTTGAGGGCATCATTCAAAACTGAAACGCGACGTTTTGTACGGCAAAATATGATCGCCAGGTATGGCTGTTCTTCTTTAATTATGTTAATTAATGAAGACTGTTTGGCACGATCGGTCGTTTCGATGACAAGCTGTCTGATTTGCTCGACCGTTACTTGCTCAGCCTTCACAGCGGCAGTTAATGGTTTATTCATGTAGCGCTTAGCCAATTGATGCACTTGTTCAGGCATCGTCGCTGAAAAGAGCAACGTTTGGCGCTCCTCTGGAAGCTGACCCATGATTTCTTCCACTTCTGGTAAAAATCCAATATGGAGCATTTGATCAGCTTCATCCAGCACAAGTGTTTGAGTTTGGGAAAGGTCAATGGTGCCCCTTCTTAAATGATCTAATAACCTGCCTGGTGTGGCAACCACCACAGAAATATTTCTTGTCAGCTTTTTCATTTGCTGCTCGACATCCTGTCCGCCATAAACTGCAAGCACCTGAAGTCCTTCGATTTCATTGGCGAATTTTTTCAATTCGGCTGTGATTTGCAAAGCCAATTCTCTGGTTGGCGTGACGATCAGGGATTGTATGTGGGATGCAGCAGGATCGACTTTTTCCAGGATTGGCAGCAAAAACGCCAAGGTCTTCCCCGTTCCCGTCTGCGCCTTCGCGATGACATCTCTTCCAGCAAGGATATCCGGTATCGATTTCTCCTGTATGGGGGTGGGGCTGGATATTCCTATTTGCTTTAATATCATGTTAATCGCCGGGCTGACGCCAAGGTCGATGAATTTTGTCATGTATTTGCCTACTTTCTGAATTTCTTCATTTTATTGACTTGTAAACCAACTTCAGGAAATGGATACACTTCCTTCACTAAAGGTCATTTTTCTTAGTCTAAGCTATTTGTTAGTATATCATTATCTATTTTCGAGAAAACCTGTCACTTAAAATTTTTCATGCTATTGTACTTTAGTTATTTTTCTAATATAATTTATAAGGTTTTATTATCCATACTATCAAGCTGCTTACTTGAAAAAGGGTAAGCAGCTTATCCTTGTAGAGTTTTGCAAGGATTTTTTTTATATAAAAAAGGAGTGACCGCATGTTTAAATTAAAAGAACGGAATTCAAATATTAAGACCGAAGTACTTGCGGGGCTTACAACCTTTTTAACACTGGCTTATATCATCGTTGTAAACCCAATGATCCTTTCTGATGCCGGAGTTCCTTTCGACCAGGCATTCACAGCAACCATAATCGCAATAATAGTCGGTACCCTATGCATGGCCCTTTTGGCCAATTACCCAATTATCATAGCACCGGCCATGGGATTGAATGCTTATTTTGCATACTCGGTACTGGGAACCCATGATATCTCATACACAGTTGCCTTTTCGGCGGTCTTTGTTACCGGTATCATCTTTATCCTTTTATCACTTACCTCTTTCCGCTCAAAATTGATTGAGGCCATCCCCAATAACTTAAAGCATGCAATCAGTGCCGGAATCGGACTTTTCATCACCTTTATCGGACTTCGCTTGTCAGGTGTCGTAACACAGCATGAATCCAATCTAGTCACCCTTGGAAGCTTCAGGGACCCTAGTGTGGCACTTACATTGGTTGGTCTGGTCATTACGATCGTGCTGATCGTACGTAATGTACAGGGTGCAATATTCATCGGGATGATCGTGACTGCCATAATCGCTTTCTTTACAGGCCAATTGGAAGTGGATGGTCTTGTTTCCACTCCTGCATTACCTGAAGGGATAATAGTCGCCAATCCAATCACATCTATCGCGGATGTCATTAACTACGGGCTTTATGGCGTCGTCTTCTCCATTTTACTTGTGATGTTATTCGATACGACAGGTGCTTTATTAGGCATTGTTCGCCAAGCCGGATTGTTGAAGAATAATAAGCTTGAAAAATCCGGCAGTGCTTTTTTTGCAGACTCCATCGGCACTACCGTTGGTGCCATGTTCGGTACAAGCCCGACAGCAGCCTCAGTTGAATCTTCAGCTGGGGTAGGAGCAGGCGGCAAGACAGGCTTAACCGCGTTAGTTGTGGCCATCCTTTTCTTAATAACTGCCTTCTTCAGTCCACTGATAGGGGCTGTTTCAAATGTAGCGGCAATCACGTCACCAAGCTTGATCATCGTGGGTAGTATGATGATCAAGAGCATTAATGAAATTGACTGGACACACTTTGATGAGTCATTCCCAGCCTTTTTGGTCATTGTCGCCATGCCGTTAACGTCAAGCATCGCAAACGGGATAGCACTTGGATTCATTGCCTATCCCATTTTAAAAATGGCTAGAGGCAAGTTCCGTGAAGTGCATCCGTTCGTGTACGTGTTTGCTATTCTATTCCTCTATCAACTGATTTTCCTAGCTTGATCATTTCAAGAGGAACCCCCTGTGGTTCCTCTTTTTTTAACCAGCTCTCCAATAAAAAGAAGGATATCCAACTTTTCGTCAGATATCCTCCTATATATTACTGGTTCATTTGATCAAGAAAATCACCCAGGAGATCATCAAGATTTTCCTCTTCTTGTTCGGGTTCTTCCACTTGTTGTTCGGGTTCTTCCAAACTCCAATCAAAATCATCCAGATCTCTCTTAGGCAAGTCTTCCTTGACCCCATCCACTTCCTTTTCTTCAAGCTCAACTTGCATATATTCCTCATTCGATCCATTACTGTTCAAAGAGGCAAGCAAGGCCGTAGCGCGTAAAGGATCGGATAAAAGGTTGTACATAATCGTTCCAAGCATAGCTTCTGAGTGGGAATGCTTGAGCCAATCACGCTGAGATTTGCTTAGCTTGTTCGGCATGGGCAGGGCAATCATTTCCCGATCCTGATGGGTGGATTGCCCGACTCCATCGAGAACATACTCGGCAATTTTACTGGAAAAATTCCTTCTTTCCGTTTCCTTCAATTTCTGCAGCTGTCTTAACGTATAGTCTGATACATCCGAAGGGATACGAAAAGTGATGGCTTGCCCTCTTTTAATTTCAGAAGAAGCTGTTTTTTTCATTCTCTCACCTATTTAATGGAACCCGTTCTTTGTTCTTTCTTCTTTTGCTGGGACTGATTCTGTTCCTTTGCATTCCGGCGTTTAAAATCCGAAATCAATTTATAATAGGCGTTTGCCATCATCCAAACGCTTTCCCGCTCATCTTCGAAAAAGTCTATATTGTAGCCATCGAAATTTTGATTCAATGTTTTCAAGTAATCTTTCAGGACAATTGATCCCCCGCCTACAAAATAGCAGATTTCCGTTTGGGAATTTTTTTGCCATACATTGCGCAGGTGGCGATATTGCTTTTTGGCCAGTTCTCCCAAAATACGGTCAACGATATCATGGACACTAGTCCGGCTTCCGCGAACCATAATATGATTGCGATCATTTTTCTTCGTGATGATTTCAACGACGTCGCGTCTGCTATCCAGCTCGACACCATGTTTCTTCCTGATTTCTTCACGAATCGATTCAAGGGCTTCAGCTACTCCCAAATTGAATCCTTGAGCTTTGTCATCGTCAACTTTACGGTTTTTAATGACCGCGATATCTGTCGATAATCCACCGATATCCTGAATGAGTATTCTTCTATCTATTAATTCACGGTTAATGATATTCAAATCTTTATCCATGACCAAATTTATGTATGCAGCGAAGCCTTCTGGATAGACTTTCACTTCATCGAATTTGATATTAACCTTCATGCCTTGGTATTTAGGAGTAATTAAAAATTCCACCTGGTGGACTGAACCAAGTAATTTCGAGCGGTACCCGACGTCTTTCCCTTCTTTAACCTCCCGAAGTGGCAACCCTGTTCCAAGCGTATAGTTGGCTTCCACAACATTATTCACTTTTTTGAATGTATCGTTGTCTCCCAACTTGGCAGCGTCTAATGCAAGAGCCGCAAAAAGCATGACTAATGTTTGATCTTCTTCCGATTTACTGCTTCCTAAATCCAGTTCTGTAGGATTATCACTTTTTGTCGCCAAGTTCCCAACGCGATAAATCGCATTATTGTCTTGCAGAGCCGGTGAATGGACCCTAATATGAATCCCTTCCAATGGGTTTTTTTCATTAAGTTCCTCAATCCCAATGACCGGACGGTCCTCTATGTCTTTTGCAATGACATTCGGTATATATAGTTCAGACTCTAGCTTTCCAAAAATAGCTTTGATAGCATCATTTCCTACGTCTACTGCTGCGATTCTAGAACTCATCTAAAAAACATCCCCTTTTTTATAGAAAAAAAATAGTGAAGCATTCCCTTTAAGGATAGAAAAGGTTTCCACGATAGTCAATCCTTCATTAGTAATAGCTAGATTTGTCGAATTGTTTTCAAATTGTTTACAATAGGAACAAATATGTATACACCTTATATATAGCTATGTGTACGCATTTGCACACAGGTATACGTAATTGTACACGATGCATCTTTTTTTGTTTACACGTATACGTTTTTGTACACAAACCTTATATTGTATTTTTAATTGATCTTTCCCCCTACAAAAATAAGCGTATAAATAGTGAATTTGGTTGTGGTAATAAATGGGCGATTCATTAATGAACTGTACAGAGGTATTCAATGATTGAGAAAAATACAGAAACCTCCAAATTTGGGAACCTTATTGGCGCAGTCCGTTAACTTTCCCTTCTTTTTCTAAACTAGATACAGATATAACCGCTGACGTCTTAATTGCAGGCAGCGGAATTACAGGGATTACTCAGCTAAACAAGGTATTAAAGTTACACTGATTGATGCTGGCGAAATCCTTAATGGAACAACGGGACGGGACACACCACAGCATGGACTGATTTACGACCAGTTGATCACCGAACATGGAGAAGAGAAGGCCAAACTCTATTATGAAGCGAATGCAGATGGAATGAAATTAATCAAAGACTTGGTAGAATTACATTCCATTGAATGTAATTTGACTGCACAGGATGCCTATATTCACGCGAATACTGATGAATATAAAAGTAAAATTCAAAAAGAACTAAAAGCCTATCGAAACTAGCCATTCGCGAGGATTATGCAGAAGAAATGCCTTTCTGCTTGTAAATCTTCTATGATCCAAGCACAGTTTCGCCCCTTTAAGATATTTGACGGCCCTCCTCCCCACGATTCTGGAAGCTCAAAAAGTTATCCCGATAGTCATTCCTTCATTAGTTGTAACTATATTTGTCGAATTGTTTTCAATAGAAAAAAATATGTATACACCTTATATATAGCCATGTGTACACAATTGTAAACATGAATACATATTTGTGTACAACAAATCTATTTTTGTTTACATGTATACGTATTTGTAAACAAACCAAATAATGTATTTTTCTGAATCTTTCTCTTACAAAAAATAGGGGTATAAATAGCGGATTTGGGTATGGTAATAAATGGACGATTCACTAATGAACTGTATGGAGGTATTCAAATGACTGATAAAAATACAAACCTTCCTCAATTTCCGGAACCCTATTGGCGCAGTGCGTTAACTTTCCCTTCGTTTTCTAAACTAGATAAAGATATAACAACTGATGTTTTAATAGTAGGTGGCGGAATAACTGGAATCACTTCAGCTTATCTATTGGCTAAACAAGGCATTAAAGTCACACTGATTGAGGCAGGCGAAATCCTTACTGGAACAACCGGACACACTACAGCAAAAATAACAGCCCAGCATGGCCTGATTTACGACCAGTTGATCAACGAACATGGAGAAGAGAAGGCCAAACTCTATTATGAAGCGAATGCAGATGGAATGAAATTAATCAAAGACTTGGTAGAAGAACATTCCATTGAATGTAATTTGACTGCACAGGATGCCTATGTTTACGCGAACACCGATGAATATAAAAGCAAAGTCCAAAATGAACTGAAAGCCTATCAAAAGCTTGGCATTCGGGGGGATTATGCAGAGAGTATCCCTTTCTCCATTCCTTGTAAAGCTGCAGTGATAATGAAAGATCAAGCACAGTTCCATCCGTTAAAATATTTAACTGTCCTCATCTCCAAGATTCTTGAAGCTGGAGGGACAATCTATGAACGGACAACGGCCATGAAGATTGAAGACGGCGACCCACCGACCGTTCAAACCGATACTGGATATACAATCAAAAGCAATCAGGTAATCGCTGCCTCCCACTTCCCTTTCAATGATGAAACGGGCTTATACTTTGCCCGTGTTTATGTAAAAAGGTCCTATGTACTTGGAATTAAGACTGATCAGGAATATCCAGGTGGGATGTATTACAGTGCAGACAACCCTACCCGATCCCTTCGCTATACGGAATTGGAAAATGGGGAAAAACTTATACTTGTCGGCGGGGAAGGCCATAAAACAGGCCAGGGAATCTCGACTATCGAGCATTATGAGGCCTTAAAGGACTTCAGTTCCCAATATTTCGATGTTACGGATATTCCATATCGCTGGTCGGCACAAGATATTATGTCACCGGATAATATCCCCTTCGTCGGTCCAGTGACATCCAATCATCAAAACGTTCAAATTGCAACGGGTTATGCAAAATGGGGTATGACGAATGGATCGATTGCCGCTAAAATCTTGACTGACCATATTTTGCAAAGGGATAACCGGTATGCAGAATTGTATGCCCCTTCCCGTTTAAAAGGCTTGAAGAATATGAAGAATATAGTTCAACTTAATGCTGATGTAGCGAAACATTTGATAAAAGGCAAATTGGCCACCATTCTTAAAACGCCAGAAGACTTAGGCATTGATGAAGGGGCAATCGTGAAGGTCAATGGAGACAAGGCTGGGTGCTACCGAGATCATGATGGTCAGCTGCATATTGTCGATTCCACATGTACCCATATGGGGTGTGAGGTTGCATGGAACAGCGGCGACCGTACCTGGGACTGCCCATGCCATTCTTCCCGTTACTCTATAACCGGGGAAGTATTAAATGGTCCTGCCGTCGAACCATTGAAAAAAATACGCTAATGGACAATGTTAGTAATAGTCGACTGGGTTCGCCGTTTTCCTTATACTGAAGTTATGCATGATTGAATGATTGCAAATAACTCTGAAAAGGATTGAATTGAACATGAACGGTAAAAATCGGAAAGACATTACCCCTGGTGCCTCTGTGGACATTATACTTAAAGCAGATCAACGCAGCGGAAAACTGACAAGCGGAACAGTAAAGGATATTTTAACCAACTCCAGCAGTCACCCTCATGGAATTAAAGTAAGATTGACTGATGGCCAGGTTGGCAGGGTTCAAGTCATTCATAAGTAAAGCGCACTCGGTCCAGGCCGAGTGTTTTTTTTGTATATCTTAAGCTTGAAGATATTATAGAAATTTTTTATGGGTTTTTCGACGGTATCGATAAAGATGGAGATATTTCAATCATGTTTCCCGTTCATACTTCGTACAATAGGGTTGAGATCTCATTAAAAAGGCTGGTGTCAACATGAATCAAGAATATAATGCCCCCGATAGGGATTATTACCGCAATGATGAACATACATTAAGAGTTTCCGGCTCAGAGACGCTATCTGCTGCCCCGGATCAAGCCATAATCACCCTTGGAGTCATAACAGAGGATAAGGACCCGCAAAAGGCCCAGCAGGCCAATTCCCAAGCAATCGCGAATGTCATCGCATCACTTAAATCCGCTGGCATACCCGAAGAGCAATTGAAAACGAGTGATTATAGAATCGATCCACAATATGATTATATCGACGGAAAGGAATTGTTCAAGAACTATAAAGTCCAGCACATGATCCAAGCCCAAATGACAGACATCGAAAAAATAGGCAGCATTATCGACACGGCAGTCAGAAGCGGTGCCAATTCGATCACAAGCATCCGCTTTTCCTTATCCAATCCAGAAGCATATTATAACCGGGCACTTTCGCTCGCTTTAAAAAAGGCATACGAAAAGGCACTCTCCATGGCTCGAACAATAGGAATCTCATTGAATCCAATCCCTAATCAAGTTGACGAAGTATCAGAAACCACGACGCCAATCCATTTCCAAACGAGCACCTTTTCAAAAATGGCATCCACCCCAATCCAGCCTGGAGAATTGAATATCACCGCCTCAGTCAGGGTGGTGTACACATATTAAACATTTCATTATCCAATCCATGCTAAAAACCCCCTTGGCAAACCAAGGGGGATCTTCACTTTAAAAGACTACCGTTTTATTTTCATGAACGAGGACGCGGTCCTCCAAATGCCATTTAACTGCACGGGCCAGCACTCTGCGTTCAGCTGAACGACCGATTTTCTTCATATCCCCTGCTGAATCGCGATGGTCCACACGTTCAATATCCTGCTCGATGATTGGACCTTCATCCAAATCATTCGTCACATAATGGGAAGTCGCCCCAATCAGCTTAACACCTCTATCATAAGCTCTTTCATAAGGCCGGGCACCAATGAAGGCAGGTAAAAATGAATGATGTATATTGATGATTTTGTTTGGATGGGCAGCTACGAAATCCGGCGTCAATATCTGCATATACCTAGCTAATACAATTAGGTCCACATTGAACTCTTCCAAAAGCCCAAGCTGTTTTGTCTCAACTTCCTTACGTATATCCTTATTTGCAGGAATATAATAAAAAGGGATGCCCATCGATTCGACAATTTGCCTGGTATCTTCATGATTACTTATGACTAGCGCAATATCAGCTAATAAATCCCCGCTTTGCCATTCCCATAGCAATTCCAGAAGACAATGCGGTTCCTTGGAAACGAAGATTGCCGTCCTCTTCAAATCACTCACATGGTTAAATGTCCATTGCATTGAAAATGTTGTCGAAACTTCCTGAAATGCAAGTTGCATATCCTTTGCCTTATCCTTTAATCCTGGACAATCGAATTCAATTCTGGTGAAAAAGGTACCGCCCTCAGGATTCATCGAATACTGGCTCAATTCAACAATATTTGCATCATATTCTTTAAGAAAGGCTGTAACTGTTGAAACAATTCCTGGCTGGTCCGGACATTTTATAATTAAGCGGCCTCTATCTTGATTTTTTTCGCGAAATTCCTGTAATTGATCTTGCACAAAGTTGCTTACCATTTTCCCAACTGCCCTTCTTCTATTTTGCTATATTATACTTCACTTCATAGGCAAAATTAAAGTCAGTCAACAAATTCAGGATTTTGTTGGCAGACAATACGAAGCTTTTTTCGTTATCCCCACAGTTTTATCTCATTTCCTTTCATTTCAATAGAAACGGTTTTCAACCATTTTTCTCTTTCGATAGAGATTAAACCATCATCCTGAATTGTTTTATATTCATTTCTAGAGTTGAATCTAGTCGAAATCTCTTACCCTATTAAATAATTATTGTCATTTTTTCAGGAAATTACCGGTAATTTAGGAGGAAATGAAGGCAATGGCCGAGAACCTTTAAGAAGTGCATAGTGAAGGGATTCATGAATGAAATGTCAGCATGATCTGGGCACCTTTTTTTATTTCAGTTTTATTTTCCCTAGTGAATGAGGTTATTTCACTACCTCATAAGGGTATAGACCATTCTATTAGTTTTTTCAAAGGGGGAAATGAAATTATCATGAAATCATCAGTTACATTCATGCTATCCATTCTGGTTATTCTTGGTCTTCTGTCCGGCTGTGCTGAAAAAGACCAGCTAGAGGATGGGAGTAAGCTGATCAATAAGGAACAGTTTGTATTCGCTGCCTCAGGCGAATTCAAGCCATTCAGTTATGTCAATGATGACATGACCGTAACAGGATTCGATATTGAAGTTGGCGATGCAATAGCCAAAGAACTCGGCCTGGAGCCAGTACCTAAACGGATAAAATTCAAAGGTATAGTAGAAGGTGTCAAAACTGGTCGGGCAGATGCCGCGGTTGCCAGTCATACAATTAATGAACAACGAAGTAAACATGTTGCCTTCTCCACCCCTTATTACTACTCAGGTCCTCAAATTTTCGTCCGCTCAGATAGCGATATTAAAACGGTCGAAGATTTAAAGGGAAAGGAAGTTGCGGCTTCTAAAGGCTCCACTTACGCAACCACAGCCGAAAAGTATACAACCAATGTAAAAACCTATGATAGTGATATCACCGCCCTGAAAGCATTGAGCGGAGGACGTCATGATGCCGTCATCACCGACTTTGTAACCGGCAAGGAAGCGACCAAGGAAGGTTTCGACATCAAAGGACGACAATTGATAGAACGAAGCGAGCAGGCCATCGTACTGCCTAACGACAATCCACAGCTGCTTGCACGCATCAACGAAGCACTTGAAAACCTCCGGGAAGATGGAACTCTTGCGAAAATCAGTAAAAAGTACTTTGGTGAGGATATCACAACTAAGCCTGAATAAAGATTGTTAGAAAGGGAGTCATTACATTGCCAAGTTTCTCACATTTTTTTGATACATTATTTAGCTCCTCGGACGTATTCATCCGAGCCATGCTCCTAACATTGGAACTGACGGTAGTCTCCATATTGGTGGGAATCATCATTGGGCTGTTATTTGCACTTTTAAAAATATCAAATATAAAAATTCTTGCATGGATTTCAGATACATATGTATTCCTGGTACGGGGTACACCGCTTATCGTACAGATTTTCATACTCTATTTCGGTATCAGCAATCTCTTCTTACTACCAGACTTCTGGGCGGCGTCACTTGCCCTGGCCTTCCATAATGGAGCTTATATCTCTGAAATTTTACGTGGTACGATCCAATCCATCGACAAAGGCCAAATGGAGGCCGGACGCTCCCTTGGCATGAGCAATTCGCTCACATTAAGAAGAATCATCTTACCTCAAGCCTTCCGTCGTGCATTGCCGCCGCTAGGCAACCAATTCATCATCGGTCTGAAGGATTCATCACTGGCAGCCTTCATATCCATGAATGAGCTGTTTAACGTAGCCACTACGTTAGGTTCCAATAATTTCGATGAAATGACTTATTTATTGATTGTAGCGGTCTACTACTTGATTCTAGTGGCATTCCTGACCATTATCGTCAATTTATTCGAAAAGAAACTGTCCATTAGTGATCGATAGGGGGAATTGAAATGGAACAAAAAGAAATGATTCGCATTAGGAATTTAAATAAATCTTATGGAAACCTACATGTACTCAAAGATATCGATATGAAGGTGCTGGATAGCGATGTTGTCTGTCTGATCGGACCAAGCGGTTCCGGAAAAAGCACACTTCTCCGCTGCTTGAATTATTTGGAGAAGAAGGACAGCGGGCAAATCCTTATTGAAGGAACGGAAATCAAACCTGGTACACATGATATTAATAAAATCCGCGAGAAAGTCGGAATGGTTTTTCAGCATTTCTATCTCTTCCCGCATATGACCGTACTTGAAAATGTCATCGAAGCACCGACTCACGTCAAAAAGATCCCTAAGGCCCAGGCTATTGAAGAAGCAAAAGCATTGCTTGCCAAAGTCGGTTTATCAGATAAAGCGGATGTTTATCCAAGCAAGCTCTCAGGCGGGCAGAAACAGCGTGTTGCCATAGCCCGCGCCCTTGCCATGAAACCTGATATCCTGCTCTTTGATGAGCCCACCTCCGCTCTGGATCCCGAACTTGTCGGGGAGGTTCTTGCTACGATGAAGGAACTTGCCTTGGAAGGGATGACAATGGTAGTCGTTACACATGAAATGAGCTTTGCACGTGAAGTTGGGGATTGGATTGTCTTCATGCATAATGGACGGGTTGTCGAAAGCGGCCCGCCAAAAGAATTCTTCACCAATCCAAAAGAAGAGCGTACAAAAGAATTCCTGCAAACGACAGTCTTTTGATTTGGCGGGAAGAATTCCTCCTTCACTGCCGATAATCCGGCCTTGAGCCCGGACATCATTATAAGCAGTACAGGCGTGAATTCCTGTATTGCTTATTTTGCATGTAAAGCCCGTTCATTTTTTTCTTTATTTGCCAGTTAGCTAGTTCTTCATTTATATGATTGAAATTTCAGGGATATTTTCAATCTGACTGTACAAAATATATACTTGATGAATTGTTTCAGAACATATCCCAAAACCCTGATTCCGGCTCGAACATGGAAAAATATCTGTATTTATGGTATATATACAGGTAAAATTAAAAGAAGTATATAAATGAAAGAGGTCGAATTCAGTTGGAAAATAACTCTTCGAATTTTATTAAAAATATTATAAAAGATGATCTAGAGTCCGGAAAACATGATCATGTCATCACCCGCTTCCCTCCTGAGCCTAATGGATATTTACATATCGGGCACGCCAAATCAATTATTTTGAATTTTGGGGTGGCTGATGATTTCAATGGGAAAACAAACCTTCGTTTCGATGATACGAATCCATTGAAAGAAGATATCGAGTATGTCAACTCCATTAAGGAAGATGTAAAATGGCTCGGCTACGACTGGGATAACCTTTTCTTCGCTTCCGACTATTTTGATGAAATGTATAAGAGAGCTGTGCTGCTCATCAATAAAGGAATGGCATATGTGGACGACCTTAATGCCGACCAAATCCGTGAATATCGCGGAACGCTGACCGAGCCAGGGAAAGATAGCCCCTACCGCAATAGAACCGTAGAGGAAAACCTTGAACTATTTGAAAAGATGCGCAGCGGCGAATTCGGGAACGGTGCAAAAGTATTGCGTGCAAAAATCGATATGAGCTCACCTAACATTAACCTGCGCGATCCCGTTATATACCGTATCTCCCATACCGAACACCATAATACCGGCAACAAATGGTGCATCTATCCGATGTATGCCTTTGCCCACCCTATTGAAGATGCTATCGAGGGAGTCACCCACTCCATTTGTACGCTTGAGTTCGAAGATCAACGCCCCCTTTATGACTGGATCGTTGAAAATTGTGAAATGGACAGCAAACCAAAACAATATGAATTTGGCCGTCTTAACCTGACTAATACAGTAATGAGCAAGCGAAAACTGAAGCAGCTCGTGGATGAGAGCTTCGTGGACGGCTGGGACGACCCACGGATGCCTACCGTTTCGGGATTACGAAGACGCGGGTATACACCCGAAGCGATTCGTGCATTTTGCCAAGAGATAGGTGTCGCAAAAACAAGCGGGGTTGTAGACTCTCAAATGCTCGATCATTTCGTGAGGGAAGACTTAAAGCTGAAGGCTCCGCGAACCATGGCTATTCTAAATCCGCTTAAAGTGGTCATCACCAACTACCCGGAAGGTGAGATTGAATGGCTTGATGCTGAGGTCAATCCGGAAGTTCCGGAAATGGGCACACGGCAAATCCCATTTTCACGTGAAATCTATATCGAACAGGACGATTTCATGGAAAACCCGCCGAAAAAGTATTTCCGTCTTTTCCCGGGCAATGAAGTCCGTTTAAAACATGCTTATTTCATTAAATGTGAAGAAGTGATAAAAGACGAAGACGGTAACGTCATTGAGCTTCGCTGCACATACGACATTGAAACGAAAAGCGGATCTGGCTTCACTGGCCGTAAAGTTAAAGGTACATTGCACTGGGTCGAAGCTACACAGGCCGTTTCAGCAGAATTCCGCAACTATCAGCCTTTAATATTGGATAAGGAAAATGCAGATGAAGAAGAAAAATCATTCTTGGAGCGGGTAAACCCTGATTCCGTAGAAGTTTTACAAGGCTTTGTCGAGCCTAACATGAAAGATGTTAAGCCTCAGGATAAATTCCAATTCTTCAGGCATGGGTATTACAATGTTGATTCAAAACTCACTTCGCCCGGCCAATTGGTCTTCAACCAAATTGTTGGTTTGAAAAGTTCCTTCAAGTTATAGAGTCACTGAAAAGAACCAGATTCCTAGCGGGATCTGGTTCTTTTCATTCTCTGCACCCTTATATCATTTTCTCTCGTAAAGTTTGATGCCTTGCTTGGAAAGGGCCTGTTTAAGAGTACTATGTGTCGAAACTTGACTAAAATCAAGTCCTAACTGAATCGATGTCTGGGCTACATCAGGACGAATACCGGAAATGGTCGATTCAATGCCCAACAGGCAGGGTACTTATCAATTGAAAAATCTGATGGGCAACCATCGTGTCTAAAAGGGAAACTCCCGATAAATTGATGAATAAGTTCTTGATGGTCAATGCATTCTGTCCCCTAGAAGCTTCTCAATTTCCACATTGGAATCTGCTGAATAGATGGATCCAACATAGAAGAGTTATCAAGGTTGCATCGATATAAATTTTCATCCACTTTATCCAGCTGTGTTCCCCTACAACTAGTTAGTTCATTTTAAAAAGTAATAATAAGTCTGCATATCCCTCTCTCTCCATTTCACTTCTAGGAATGAATCGAAGGGCCGCAGAGTTTATGCAATATCTCGTGCCTTTAGGATTGGGGCCGTCAGGAAAAACATGTCCGAGGTGCGAATCGGCGTCCCTGCTGCGCACCTCGGTCCGGGTCATTCGGTGGCTGAGATCCATTTTTTCATTGACACTTGCCGACATGATAGGCTTCTTGAAACTCGGCCACCCACAACCGCTATCATACTTATCACGTGAACTGAATAGGGGCTCCCCAGAAACGACATCCACATAAATGCCTTCTTCAAAGTGGTCCCAATAAGCATTATCGAAAGGAGGCTCCGTGCCATTTTCCTGGGTTACATGGAACTGACGCTCGGTTAAGGTCTTCCTAAGACGCGCATTATCCTTAGGCCAATTTTCCTTAATGAAAGCATCCCGTCCCGAGCCCTTACGATACAATGCATAGCGAAATTGATTTTTCCGATAGAATTCTTGATGGTATTCCTCTGCTGCGTAAAATTTCCCCGAGGGTAAAATACCCGTAACGATAGGTTTCTTAAACCGTCCGCTCATCATTAAAGCTTCCTTGGATTGCTCTGCTTCCTGTTTCTGACGTTCATTAAGATAGAAAATGGCTGCCTTGTATTGCCCTCCCCTATCCGAGAACTGGCCACCGTCATCCGTTGGATCGATTTGGTGCCAAAATATCTCTAATAACGCTTTATAGGAAATGATTGATGGATCGAATTCCACTTGAACCGCTTCGACATGATCAGTCGAACCGGTAATCACTTGTTTGTAACTAGGCGCGGTAAAACTACCGCCCGTATAACCCGATGTCACGCTAATGATTCCATCCATTTCATCAAAGGGAGCAACCATGCACCAAAAACAGCCTCCTGCAAAGATAGCTGTTTCTTTCTCATTCATCGTCATCCTCAACTCCCCTTTCATGGCTAGTGATTTCATGTATTATATACCAGCAAGCCAAATACCTTCAAATTCAAAACAATAGATTTCTTTATCTTTGCTGAACAGATAAAAAAGAGGCACTTAGGAGTAAACCCAAGTACCTCTTATGTTAAATCCACTTGCATATCATTAAACTGAACATTATGGTTTCTTAAAGTATTACACTTACGATGATCGCTGATAGGATGCTGACAAGAGTCGCACCGTATAGCAGCTTCAAGCCGAAACGAGCCACAACATTTCCCTGTTTTTCATGCAGGCCTTTGACCGCACCAGCAATGATTCCAATAGATGAAAAATTAGCGAATGAAACCAAGAAAACCGAAACGATCCCTATCGTCCTATCGCTCAATGCCGATGATGCATCCCCTAAGCTCAGCATGGCAACGAATTCATTCGTCACTAGCTTCGTCGCCATGATTCCGCCTGCAGTAACGGTTTCTGAAATCGGTACACCCATGATAAAGGCAAACGGTGCAAAGATATACCCCAGGATTTCTTGGAAGCTGATGCCGAGGATCATATCGAATAAACTGTTGATTCCTGCAATTAATGCCACGAAACCAATTAGCATCGCTGCAACAGTGATAGCAACCTTAAATCCATCCATGATATATTCCCCAAGCATTTCGAAGAAAGACTGCTTCTCTGCGCCTACTTCAACTGGGAGAATATCATCTTCATCCGTTACCGTATAAGGGTTAATAATGGATGCAATGATAAATCCACCAAACATGTTAATAACAATAGCCGTCACAACATACTTTGGTTCAATCATGGTCATATAAGCACCGACTATCGACATTGATACGGTTGACATGGCTGACGCACAAAGCGTATACATGCGTGATGGAGGAATGGCACCGAGTTGTTTTTTCAAGGTGATGAAAACCTCGGATTGGCCGACTATTGCTGATGCGACAGCATTGTAAGATTCCAATTTACCCATTCCATTCACCTTACTCAGCAGGAATCCAATCCACTTCATGATGAAGGGAAGGATCTTGAAGTGCTGTAAAATCCCGATTAATGCTGAGATGAATACGATAGGTAGAAGGACATTTAAAAAGAAGGGTGATGCTCCTTTGTTTACAATCCCGCCAAATACAAAGGTGACCCCTTCATTTGCCCATTCCAAAAGTTTTCCGAAACCATTGGCAATCGAATTGATGATCACTAAACCGAACTTCGTATTTAATAATAAATAAGTTAAAATAAGCTGAATGATCACCATCAGTATGATTGGTTTAATTTTAACTTTCTTGCGGTCACTACTCACTAAAATAGCTAGTCCAAAAACAATAAGCAGTCCTAAAATTGCTATCAGAAATTTCATATTCTGCCTCCACTAAGGTGAATTTAATGATCGTGCATTATTAGTAGGGTACCCTCAAAAATTTTATGCAAACGTTTTCTCTTTTATCCAAAATACTTGTACGTACCTCTCTAGAAGTTTATATTAAACTAATATTTTTTCAAGTGCAATTGTTATCTCACTTTTTAAAATGGCAATTGATTACAATAATGGTTTTTTCCTGAAATAAAAAGAAGGTTCCCTTGAAAAGGAACCTTCCAACTGTAGACAAACTCGATGAAAATCGAGTTGAACTGCCCCGTAAATGTTAGACACCAAACTAACATTTACGGGGCAGTTCACTTTTGCCTACAGTCTTTTTTGTTTTAAAATAGGATAAAACTTGAGGTGATGACGATGCTTTCGAAACATCATTGATAAAGTGCCTCCCTTCTCAACGTTCGGGAAAAATTACGAGCGACACTTTAAAGATACTGACCTGTTTGAACAGATTTTCTATCGCATCTTAATGACAGCTTCCGAAAGAAAGTTAAATAAGTGCTGAGCATGACTTTCTTTGTGAACTTTTGCTTATTTGCACTGGCTTTCACATGAGTGGAATCAACGAATACACGAGCGTTTCAAGAACGTCTTCAAGAGGAAATAAATCAAGATCGTGAAAACCATGGAAAGAAACCTTTTCCACCAGATAAATTTTATAAGGAAGAAACCAAACAGATTAAAGAAAGTACAACAGATCCTGAGAGTGGTTACTATGTGAAAGATGAAGGGACAAAATAGTTTGCCTATTCCGAACCCCTTTTGTCGACAAACTGAAGGTTCCCTTGAAAAGGAACCTTCTCTTATAGTATCCCATAGCTTGCCTTGAAACATGTTTCTATAAGGATTGCTTTTTAGACTTCAGTTTTTTTGGACATTAAATGATGTATGTGAACGGCAGCGGCAACGAACCCATGAATGGTCAAGCGATTGGATGGCATCATTAACTTTTCTTTTGATTTCTCGGAAAAGTGATTTCAAAACGGGTTCGTTCATTTTGTTCACTAGTAACCTTGATCGTCCCTTGATGTGTGTTAACAATCCATTGGGCAATGGATAGGCCTAAACCGGAGCCTTCATTTGCTGAACGGGATTGCTCCACTTGATAAAAACGGTTAAAAATCAAGGGGATTTCTTCCTGTGGGATGCCTTCTCCATTATCCTCTACAGAAAGAATGATGGATGAAGCATTCTTGATGCAGGAAAGGGAAATCTCCCCGCCCTCCTCCGTGAACTTCATGGCATTATCTACCAAAATCACCAATAGCTGATGAATTCTCTCTTTATCCCCATGAAATACCACCTGTTCGGGGGCATGGCTAATTATTGATTTTTCTTGAAAAGAAGCTATATCAGTATACTGTTCAACTATGTCCATCAGTAAGTCATCAAGGAAAAAGTTCGATTTCTTAACCTCTATTTGATTCGAATCCGTTCTAGTCAAGGTCAAAAGTCCGTTAACAAGTTTATTCAATCGTCGGACTTCTTTCGAAATGATCGATATATCAACGGCTTTTTCCTCGATTGTCGCGTTCGGTGATTGAAATAGCAAATCAGCCCGCGATTGAATGACAGCAAGTGGCGTTCGAATTTCATGCGAAGCATCCGAGACGAACTGCTGCTGCTGATCCCAGGATTTCTTGACTGGTATAAGGGCCCGTCCTGCAAGAAGATAGCCTGCGCCGACCGCCACCAAACTTCCAATTCCCCCACCAACAAACAATATGAGCAGCAAGCGATCGAGCATTTCTTTTTCTGTATCCACATTCCTGATGAATTGTACGGTCATCTCTCCATATTCCGTATTGACCTTGGTGGAAAGCGCACGATACGTCGGTCCATTTACAGATATTTCTTCAATCTCATCAAATTTTTTAGGATAAAATTTCGATTCATTAACCTTAAAGAAATTGTCTTCGCTCAGTCTTGGCTCAATAATCGTATCATCCGGTCCCCAAACGATGACGCTTGGCCCCGGACCTAATAGAAACTCACCTTGCGGACGTCCGCCTGGCATGCCCCCATTATTGAAATCCCTGTGATCCTTTTCAAGTGAATCATTGACATCCCTATAGATCTGATCTTCCGTATAGAAATAAATCGTTCTGCTTAATATGGCTATTAAGACAATAAAGACGATAGAATTCAATAATGTTAGTTGAAGCCGTGTTTTTTGGAACATAATGATCCCCTTATGGTTGTTTTAGCATATAACCAATACCCCGAACCGTTTGAATATCCTTATGATAATTGAAAGGTTCCAACTTTTTTCTTAAATGATGGATGTACACTTCAACAATGGCAATCGTCGTATCTGAATCAAATCCCCAAATGCGGTCAAAAATCTGCTCACGGGTCAATATTTTCCCATTATTTTGAATTAGATACTCCAGTATTTCAAACTGCTTCAAGGTCATTTTAATGATCTTTCCATCAACCAAAATATCCTTTTCTTTTTCCAACAGTTCAATTCCACGGTATTTCACATGCTGCGCAAGCGATATAATGCCACTCCTTCGAAGCAGGGCACGAATCCTGGCCTTAAGTTCCGGTGCCTGAAATGGCTTGACCAAATAATCATCGCCACCCATCTCCAAGCCTCTGACACGGTCCTCAAGCGCATCTTTTGCCGTCAAAAACAAGACGCTTGTATCTATCTTTGCTTCCCTGATTTTCCGTACGATTCCAAATCCATCAATTCCCGGAAGCATTACATCCAAAATGATGATATCGTAGATACTTTGCAGGGCCATGAATAGTCCATCTTCCCCATTTTCCGCTGTATCTACTTCATATTCATCAGTCAGGATTTGCCTGATCGATTCTAATAATGAAACATTATCTTCTACCACCAAAACCTTCATCCAGGGTGCCTCCTAACCATTTCAATTATGATATATGTTGATTTTATCCTTTTTCATAGGCAAAAGAAAGCGGGCTTTTAATCGCCGGCTTTCTCTCAAATTGTATGTTCATTCGTGACGCAGTGCTTGGATTGGATTTAATTTGGATGCCTTATTGGCAGGGAAAACACCAAAGATTATACCGATTAAAATGGAGAATAAGAAGGCGAACAGTGTCACCGACCATGAATAACTAATCGTTAAACTTGAAAAAACTGAAACCGATTTCGCGATCCCCAATCCAATTCCAACTCCCAACAGTCCCCCTAAGCAGCTCAAGACCATCGCTTCAATTAAAAACTGAAGAAGAATGGATTTTCGATTTGCCCCAATTGCCTTTCTAATCCCGATTTCCTTCGTCCTTTCTGAGACGGAGACCAGCATGATATTCATAATTCCAATTCCGCCTACAAGTAACGAAATACTCGCAATACCGCCAAGCATGAGAGTGAACGTATCCGACACAGAGCTCATTGTATCCATCAGATTTTCTTGATTGGACACCGAATAGTTATCACTCTGACCTGGAAATGATGTGGTCATCGTACCTTGTACCCGGTACATCGCCCTATCTAAGATATTCTCGTTCTCCGCTTTTAAATATACCGTTCCGATTGTCGTGCTGCCTGTAGCCCGTTCTGCAGCAGTGATCGGTGCAATGATTACATCATCCCCGCCCATTGAGGTGCCTGCTGATTTCAAAACACCGATCACTCGATAGGAAACACCTCCGATAAGAACGCTTTGGTCCACCGCTTTTTGATTTTCAAAAAGCGCGTCGGCTGTATCTGACCCCAAGACAACCACCTTAGAGCGTAATTCCGTTTCCATATCCGTCAAAAAACGACCTTGACTAAGCTTTAGATCCCTCACTGTTAAGTAGGATGAAGTTGTACCGACCATTGAGACCTGTGTCGAAGCTTCTCCGTTTTTAGCATAAACTCGTCCGGTGACCACAGGTGCAACTTCCGATATCCCGTCCAGATCTTTAAACTGTTCAATTGTGTCATCCGTCAGCTTCACGGAGTCGGTATCCGTGACACTTACCGTTAACAGGTTCGTTCCCAAGCTATTGATCTCGTCCTGAACGGACTGTGAGGAACCCTGCCCAATCGAAACCAGAACGATTACAGAGGCAACTCCAATAATGATCCCGAGCATGGTCAAAAATGCACGGACTTTATTGGTTTTGATACTGCGTATAGCCATCTTCATTGATTCGCCCAAGTTCAATCGAATCACCTCCGTTTTCAAATAGCTGACCATCCTGTATCCGTAAGACACGAGTTGCTTCTCTTGCCACTTCAAAGTCATGCGTTATAAGAATGATTGTTTGTCCCTTTTCGTTTAAATCTTTCAGCATTTGCAGCACTTCTTTACTTGTTTTACTATCAAGAGCCCCTGTCGGCTCATCCGCCAATAAAACGGGAGGGTTGCCTGCAAGCGCCCTAGCAATTGCAACCCTTTGCTGCTGCCCACCCGAAAGTTGAGTCGGCAAGTGATTCTTCCGGTCACTCAGGCCCACCATATCAAGGCATGCATTGGACACTTCTCTTCTTTCCTTCACACTTGCCCCTCTATAAACCAGGGGAAGTTCCACATTCTCCAACGCTGTCAGTTTTGCCAACAGATTGAAGTTTTGGAAGATAAATCCTATTTTAATGTTACGAATGGCAGCTAACTCATTATCCTTCATCTTTTCCACTTCTTTTCCATCAAGAAGAAATTCACCTGTATCAGGCTTGTCAAGACAGCCAATCATATTCATGAACGTCGATTTCCCCGATCCAGAAGGTCCGATGATAGAAATGAAATCTCCTTTATTGATTGTAAGGCATACATTTTGAAGTGCCTTAACCGTATCTCCGCCTAATTCATACGATTTAGACATGTCCCTGATTTTTATGATGGGGTTCGCCATATTACTGACCTCCCCCACCGTTTGGCATCCCGCCTCCGAAACCAGTATCGTGAAGTAAGCTTAACTTTTCCTTAATGGTCGGATTTGATTTCATGGTCGTACATTTATGTCAGCCTTTACTCTCATTAATAATTACACTATGTCGAACGAAAAAAGGTTTATTTCAAGGTTTTAAATTTACAATATATTCTGAAAAATATATACTGATACTGTTATCAGAAAAATTGGTAATCAAAACCAAAATAATATTCAATGAAGGGGGAACCAACTTGGCATCAAACGATTCAATAGCTAAGAAAACCGAGGTAAGCGCTTCCACGGACTACACTAAGATCGTCCAATCACAATCTTTTCAAGAGCTCCTAAGGAAAAAACGCAATTTCATCGTCCCACTATCCATCTTTTTCATGGTCTTTTATTTCACCTTACCCATACTGACTTCCTATTCTAAAGTTCTTAACTCTTATGCCTTCGGGGCTATCAGTTGGGCCTGGGTTTTTGCCTTCGCTCAATTTATCATGACCTGGACCTTATGCATCCTCTATTCCAAAAAAGCTGCGGCTTTTGACCAAATAGTTGAAAAAATCGTTAAAGAAGCGAAAGGATAAAGGTGAATTTACAATGAATATACTTGCTTTCATATTATTTTTAATCATTGTCGGGCTTACATTAGTCATTACCTATTTTGCTTCACGGCGCACCAAAACGACCGCGGACTTTTATACGGCGGACAGCAGCCTGACTGGCTGGCAGAATGGCTGGGCCATTGCGGGTGATTATATGTCCGCCGCCTCTTTTTTAGGAATAGCTGGGATGGTCGCACTCTCTGGATTTGATGGCTTTTTCTATAGTATAGGTTTTCTGGTTGCTTATCTGGTCGTTCTTTATATCGTGGCCGAACCGCTCCGTAACCTTGGTAAGTATACACTTGCGGACATGATCGCTGCCCGTTTCAATGAAAAGAAAGTACGCGGGGTCGCTGCCCTTAACACCATTTCCATTTCAACCTTTTATATGATTGCCCAACTAGTCGGTGCAGGTGCCCTTATAAAACTCTTACTTGGAATTGATTATCTATACTCCGTCATCATTGTAGGTATTTTAATGACCGTCTACGTCGTATTCGGCGGTATGACGGCCACCAGTTGGGTCCAAATCGTAAAGGCGATTTTATTGATGGCAGGTACATTCATCATCTCTATTATCGTGTTGGCGAAATTCGACTTTAGCGTGATCGAGATGTTCAAGCAAATGAAAACAGCCACCCCTTTAGGCGGCGATTTCCTCAACCCGGGTAACAAATTCAAGGATCCATTGGATACTTTATCCCTTAATTTGGCGCTTGTACTCGGTACTGCTGGACTTCCTCACATTCTCATCCGTTTCTTTACGGTAAAAGACGCCATCACAGCCCGTAAGTCCGTAGTATATGCCACTTGGATCATTGGCATCTTTTATATAATGACCATTTTCCTTGGCTTTGGAGCAGCAGCTTTTGTTGGATACGACAAAATCATAGCCGCGAATGCCGCTGGCAATATGGCTGCCCCGCTGCTTGCCGAAGCCATAGGAGGTGACTTCCTGTTCGCCTTTGTGTCTGCAGTTGCTTTCGCTACCATTTTAGCGGTTGTAGCAGGTCTCGTTTTATCTGCAGCCTCTGCTTTTGCCCATGACTTTTATGGCCACATCATCCGAAAAGGTCAGGCTACTGACAAAGAACAGGTCGTTGCAGCTCGTTGGGCATCGATCGGAGTATCCATCCTCTCCATCATCCTTGCTTTATTTGCCCAAAACATGAATGTCGCTTTCCTTGTGTCACTTGCCTTTGCCGTCGCTGCTAGTGCCAATCTGCCAATCATTATCTTCACGGTATTCTGGAAACGTTTTAACACAGCTGGGGCTGTCACGGGTATGATAGTGGGGCTGGTCAGTTCTTTATTACTTGTTTTCCTAAGTCCCAATGTCTGGTCGCCGGTAGAGGGAGCCGCAATATTCGTAGGGGAACCATTATTCCCACTTGCCAATCCAGGCATAGTCTCCATCCCAATTGGTTTTATCGCAGCCATCGTCGGAACCCTGATGTCAAGCAAGAAAGCTGATGCCAAAAAATTCGACGAAATATTGGTTACAGCTAACACTGGAATGAAAGACCCTTTATAAGCTGGCTTCATTATTAAATATTAAAAAGAGAAAGGAGATCAAGGTATTCTGCACATAACCCTGTCAAGTAGACAATAAAAAAAGAGTATTTCAAGCTGCGGCCTTTTCTCGATATTCAATCGGGGAAAGGCCGTTAAATTTTTCCTGGAAGCGATCCGTATTGTAGAAGTCTATATACTCCTGAATAGCTACATAAGCTTCCTCTGCTGTTTTTGGACATACCAAATATAACTTCTCTGTTTTTAAATGCGAGAAGAAACTTTCTATACAAGCGTTATCATGACAATTGCCWCGACGAGAGTGGCTTCCTTGAAGACCGAGTTCTTTTACCTGTCTTTCGTATGATTTCGTCGTATATTGGAATCCTTGATCGGAGTGAAGAAGGGCCCCCTTTTCKAATGACTTGTCCCTTAACTGATTCAACGTATTATGAACCAATTCAAGGTCGTTTCGAGAAGAAACTTCCCATGCCACAATTTCATTATTATACAAATCTAAAACGGCAGATAAGTAGGCAAATGTGTTTCCAATCCGCACATAGGTTATATCTGTTACTAACTTTTGAAACATKGACTCTGCATAGAACTCACGGTTTAAAACATTCTTAAATACAACGGATCCTCTTCGACCATAGAAAGGACGTTTCTTTCGAATAACAGATGTAACCCCTAATTCTCTCATCAAGCGACGAACACACTTATGATTGACAACGATTCCCTCTCTGAATAAAGCTCGAGTCATCCGCTTATATCCGTAGTACGGATGTATCTTATGAATAGCTAATATATGTTCTTTTATCCATAGGTTTTTCTCAAGTCTCAGAGACCGTTTAGACTGAGTCTTCCGCCATTTATAATAGCCAGCTCTTGAAACTTCACCGATTTTTATTAGCCACGCGAGTGGGTGTGTTTTCCTCAATTCATCAATCACTTGAAACCTTTCGGCTTTCAGGACCATTCCTTCCCATGTAGATTTGGATTGCGCTTTTTTAAATAGTCCACCTGCGCTTTCAGATAAGCATTTTCTTCTTCTACACTAGTAAAATTCTTACGGTTCCATACACCACGTTGGTCTTCAAAAGGCTCATTATTTTGCACTTTCTTTACCCAATTCGCTATTTGTGCATCACTTTTGAT